>JAOZRX010000088.1 GCA_029939945.1 Candidatus Izemoplasma sp.
ACAACAAGTGTTAATATTATTGCAATAGAAACTATTAATAAACGCTTTTTTTTACTAATTCCAGCTCGTTTGCTGAGTCTTATCACTCTGTTTCTCCAATTTTTGTTTTGTCTCGTAATTTATGCGACCCCGCGTTTCGCTACTTCGCGAACACGGGGCTACGGTTGAATCATCCCTACGGGATTTTATATGGACTATTATTTATTTTAATAAGGTCAAAGTAAGTTTAGTTTTTATTCTTTATTCTTTAGTCTTTAGTTTTAGCTCCCCTCTTTAGTTTAAGAAGGGTTGGGGGCAGGGCTGTCTTATTCTAATATCATTCCCCATAATTGTCTTATATCATTAGCTACAATTCTTATTCCTTGAGCTATATTGTCATATCCCTTTTTTCTTAACAAATTTATAGATATATTTCTTATTATCGAGAAATTTTGTGGTGCATTTTTTTTGGATATTTTAGATGCATCTTCCAAGAAAGTTTTATCCTTAACATAATGAAGAGAATTCTCAATTGACCAATGAGATCTAATACCCTCATTTATTGTTTTAGGATTTGTAAAAGGTGATAAACTTGAAATATAATACGCAACTTCTTTACTTATTTTCTCTTTTGTTTTTACAATTCTTTCAACTTTGATAAATGATTTCAATCCTGACCACGCTTTATCCAAGCCATCTAAGTTATTAAATATTTCGACTGTACGAGTTTCTTTTCTACCTCTACCTGAAGATTGAATTTTATTTTTTGAAATTGGTTTATTCTCTACCGATTTTTTTTAACGAAGTAAACAGTTTTTTTTGATTACCTTTAACACCAATCACATAATCATTTTTACTCTCAACAATTACTTTAGTTGTCTTTTTTTGACAATGTAATGCATCAATTGTAAAAACAACATTTTCTAAATCTAATTTTTTTATCAATTCTTTAACTAAGGGTATTTCATTACTTTTGCTATTTACTTTATCAACTGCTAGAACTTTCTTTTCTTTGTTCAAGAAAACAGAGACTAAATTCACATATTCTTGATGCTTATTATGTGGGTTTGTTACAGTTCCTCCAATTGCTTTTCCATCTAAAGATACCCACGTTTGTTCTGAAATATCAAGATTACTCATAGACCACTCTTGAAAAATTTCTGCAAATTTCTTAAAATCAATATTAATCATAACTCGTGAAATAGTCTGAAATGTTGGTAGTCTATTTTTTTTAGGTTTAAGATAGAGAAGTAAATCTTTTCGATGTTTCGTTATAAAATCTCCTATACCACGAATTGAAAAATAACCACTCATAATTGCCATAGTTGAAATAATAAGAATTAAAGGAAGATTATGTTGCAAGCCTTGAGCTCGGCGATAATCTTTTAACTCAAAAAGTCGCTCATACAAATTACCATCACTGCCAATAACAACTTTATTTAAGTGAGTATTTATCATAATAATTGTCCAAAGTTAAATTTTATTTGTAAGCTTAAAATATAACTATTTAGCTTGAATAATTCAACTCCTTTTTTTAGAATGAGACAGCCCTGGGGTTGGGGGAGTTGCCTCATCTCTTGATTTCATTCATAATTCACCATTCATCATTTACCATTATCATTATAAACGATTCCTGCCATGAGTAACCCTAAATCTTCTTTTGTAACTTTATCTGTTTTTACAATACCGCTTACTTCTCCGTTGAAAAGAACTACAATTCTATCACATAGTTCTAGTAATACATCTAGATCTTCACCTATATAGAGAATCGGAATTCCTTTCTCTTTCTGTTCATTTAATAGATCATAAATTAGATGAGAAGAACCGATATCTAGACCACGAGTTGGATATGCTGTAATTAATAGATGTGGATCAGCTCCAATCTCTCTTCCAAGTAATATCTTTTGAATATTACC
>JAOZRX010000050.1 GCA_029939945.1 Candidatus Izemoplasma sp.
CCAAATTTTCTTAAAATAGCAGCTGCTTCAAATGTTCTTGAACCAGTTCTATAAATGAAGTTATTTGTATCTACCATAATTCCAGATAGCATAACTGTCGCTTCAAATTGATTTATATCTACATCTTTACTTGATAAATCTATCATTTCTGTGACTAGTTCTACACTACTTGATGCATAAGGTTCTATATGGCTTATTAAAGCATTAGGAACAGCATCAGATAATTTTCTGTGATGATCTATTATAACTAGTTTCTTTGTCTTAGATATAATTTTTGCATCTAGAGTTTGTCCGTATGAATGATGATCTACTAAGATTAATAAGTCTTCTCTATTGATAAAGTCTAATGCTAAAGAAGGTGTAATAAGATAATCTAAAAAGATTACATACTCATACTCTATTAATTGGAGTATCTTTATAACTGTTTTATCAGAACCAGATGTATCAACAACTATATAGGCTTCTTTATTAAAAGTTTGAGCAAGTTTTAATATACCCATAGCAGCTCCAAGTGCATCAGTATCTGGATGGACATGAGGCATAATGAAAACACGGTGACTTTCTTCAAATAATTTCTCTAGTTTTTGAGTGTTAATTCTCGTTGTAATTCTAGTACGTTTTTCAGCAGTGTTTGTGTTACCACCAAAGTAGCGTAAATCGTTACCTTCAATATTTACAACTATTTGATCTCCACCGCGTGATAAAGCTAAATCAAGAGCATCTTCTGCAATGTCTCCTAATTTATTAAACTTAATATTTGCACAAGCTATTCCAATACTTAATGTAACTAATAAATCATTTTCCTTTGATATTTCCGATATCTCATGTAAAATCCTAAATTCATTTTCAATTAGGTCTACTAAATTAGATTTATTCATTACAGCGATTAGTTTGGAATTAGCTATTGGAATTAAATAAAATCCAAATTCTTCTCCCCAGTTTTCTAGAACTTTTAAATATCTTCCTTGTATATAACTTCTTTCAGATACATCTAAAACGCTTATTGCGTCATCTAAATTATCTAAATTTATAACAGCAATAACATCTGTAGCATCATCATATTTTCTTTTTGTTTCTTCTCTTTCAGAAACTTGAGTTAAATATAGAATAAGATTTTCAAAATCAAATTCAACCTCATATTCATGAGTGTAAATCTTTAACACCATGATTTTCTCAGGTTGTTTGCTTGTTAGATTATTAAAAATATCAGTTGAAAGAGTTTCAATATTTCTCTTAATTAATACATTTTCAAAGATATCCTTAGCACAATTATTTGCCCATTTGATTACTAATGATTCATCAAATAAGACTATTCCTAAAGGCATTTCAGCAATTACTTTTTTCTCAGCAATGTCTTTTCTTTGAACTAAGTTTTGTGTGTCCTTAAGTTTTTTTGAGAGCCAAGAAATCTTTTGATCTTTTCTTCTATAGTAGAATATTAGAAAATAAGCATTAGCCATAACTAACACTACAATTCCAGAAAAAGTTAAAACAAAAACACTATTGTTATGAAAAATTATAAAAACTAATAATACTAAAGTTATTAATATGGGAACTAAAACTTTAAATAGTGCTTTCATAGAATCACCTCGATTTGTCTTAATAATTATATCATAACAGGGCTATTTTTCAAAGTTAATCGATTGAAAAATATCTAAACAAAAAAGACTCGAAACTCGAGTCTTATTCTTTAACGAATGGTAATAAAGCCATATGACGTGCACGTTTAATCGCAACACTTAATTCAGCTTGGTATCTTGCTTTTGTTCCCGTAACACGTTTAGGTAATATTTTACCTCTATCACTAATAAATCTTTTTAGTAAATCTACGTTCTTATAATCTATATATGATATTTTGTTATCTGTAAAATAACATCTTTTTTTACGTCTCTTGCGGAAATTTCCAGTTCTTGCCATTTTGCATTCCTCCTTTTAAAATGGTAAATCGTCCTCAGCTACATCAATTGTAGGAGTAGATTCTTGTCTTTTCGGTTTTTCATAATCGTTCTTTTGATAACTTCTTTGATATTCTTGTCCACCATAAGTATCAGTAGATTCAGTATTTTGATTTTTAGGTTCTAAGAATTGCACGCTATCGCAAACAACTTCAGTTGTGTATTTTCTGATTCCATCTTTGTCGTCATATGAACCTGTTTGTATTCTACCTTCGACTCCAATTAAGCTACCTTTTTTTACAAAACGAGCTAAATTTTCAGCTTGTTTTCTCCAAACAACACACTGAATAAAATCAGCTTCTCGTTCCCCTGAAGGTCCCGTGAAAGTGCGGTTTACAGCAAGTGTAAATTTTACTACACCTATATTACTTGAAGTATATCTTAATTCAGGGTCTCTAGTTAAACGGCCAACTAAAACAGTTCGGTTTATCATAAAATCACTCCCTATCTTTCATCTTTTAAGATTAAATATCGAATAATTGTTTCTTTTATTCTGACAATACGGTCGAATTCGATTCTAGCTTCATCGTTAGATACTACGTCTAATACAACGTAATAACCTTTTTTATGTTTTTCAATTTCATAAGCTAGATCTTTCATTCCCCATTCAGTTACTTTTGTAACTTCTGCACCACGAGATGTAAAGATAGTGTTTAATTCTTCAATTAACGCTTTTCTATCATCTTCTAATACAGTAGGACGAATGACATACATAATTTCGTATTTTCTCATTTTATATACCTCCTCTTGGTCTATTGGCTGCTTAGCAGCAAGGATGAGTTTTCACTCACGTTGAATAATTATATCACAGTTGTTTTTTAATGTAAACTGTTTAATACTATTTTATATATATAATATATAACACTAATATTGTATCATACATCCTTATATTTGTAACCTACTTCAATTGCTTTATATCGTGCAACTCCTAGTGTTAAACTTAAGTTGGGTGATGCTATGAAAAAAATTATTATCCTCATGGTTATTTTTGAGATATTTCTCTTATGTTTAAATTTTATTATCTAGATTTTCCATCCCTGACATTGTAGCAATGAAAAAGTGGAGTTTTATTATTCCACTTTTTCATTGCTTATTTTATATTATAAAAGTTCTTTTCTAACTAGGTTAAGAGCGAATATAGTTGATCTCTTTCTAATCATATTTCGATTGCCATTAAACAATTTCTTATGAGTATTTGTTACTCCTTTATAAGTCACTCCAAAGAAGACTAGTCCAACAGGTTTTTCTTTCGTTCCACCAGTAGGTCCCGCAATTCCTGTAACTGAAATTGTTATGTCTGCATTTGTTTTTTTATATAAGTTATTTGACATCTCAAATGCTGTCTCTTTACTTACTGCACCATACGTGTTAAGAGTATCTAACGAAACACCTAAATGCTTTATTTTGGCTTCATTACTGTATGTAACGATTCCTTCATTAAATACTTTTGAAGACCCGCTCACACTAGTTATTGAACTAGCAAACATTCCTCCAGTACAACTCTCAGCTGAGGATATTATCATATTTTTAGTATCAAGTATTTTAACAACTACACCCTCTAGAGTATCACTTAATCCTCCATAAATATACTTGCTAAATTTATGATAAAAAGCATCTTTTGCTTTTCTTAAATCTGATTCACTATTAGATGTGAAGACATATTTTATCTCACCAATATTTGCATAAGGTGCAATGTTAACATTTGGATGAAGATCATAAAATCCAACCAATGATTTTTCCATTGCTGATTCTCCAGTTCCTACCAATCTAAACCCTTTTGAAAATAAGATAATACTTAATCTATCTTTTAAATAATCAATTAGTTCTTCTAGCATTGGTAACATTTCATGAGGTGGTCCTGGAAATAATACTATTGTTTTATTTTTAGCTTCAAATATAACTCCTGGAGCAGTTCCTAAATTGTTCTTTAAAATGATACTATTTTTAGGAAAAAGAGCCTGTTTATTGTTAGTATCCTTCATTGTTAGACCTATCTGGTCAAAATATGATCTTATCCCTTTTAAGACAACTTGATCAACATAATTCTCAACTCCAAAATAATCAATAACTGTTTCTCTTGTTATATCATCTATCGTTGGTCCAAGACCTCCTGTAAAGATAATTAATTCTTCATCAATAAAATCAAGTATTTGATAATACTCTTCTGCTTTATCATCAATTACGAATGAACGATTTACATCAATTCCTATCTGATGAAGTCTACTTGATATACTTGTTAGATTTGTGTTAAGGGTTTTACCTGTAAGAACTTCTTTCCCAACAGTTATTATTGCTGTTTTCATATAATCACTCCTCAAGTATTCTTGCACTTCCACCTACGAATACTGTTTTTATTTCATCTTCTTTTATAGTTAGTTTAGTTATAATTTCTGAAGGTTGATTCATACTATATCCTTGTCTCAAAATATAAGTGTCTTTACTTTCATCTATATAATTATGAATATAACATCCTAATGCTCCATTACTTGTACCCGTTGCACTTTCCTCATTTATTCCAACAATCGGAGCAAAATTACGTCCATAAGCATCAACATTCTCTTCATCTGATAAGGCAAAACAATGGACTCCAATAATGTCATATTTTGTTGACAACTTGTTTATTTCCTTAATAATTGGTGTTATCCTATTTAAGTTTTTGATACTATTCACGGGAACAAATATTTCTCTCATACCTGTAGATAATATTCTTATTGGATATGATTTAGCAATAAATCTCTCTTCTAAGAAACAATCTTCGATTTCTAGAGGATCAATATAATCACTATATACCGGAGGTACTTGTTCCATATAAACAAGATCTTTTTTTATTTCTAATTTCAATATTCCTACATTAGTCTCTTGTGTGTAAAAACCTATATCTATAATCTTTAAATCCCTAAGAAGATTAAAGGTAGCTATTGTTGCATGGCCGCATAGTCCTACTTCACTCAAAGGAGTAAAGAACCGTATTCTAAAACTTGCCTTATCACTATTTAAGACAAATGCTGTTTCTGAATATCCTAAGTCTTTTGCTATTTTCTGCATTTCTTCCTCTTTTAAGGAATCTGCATTAATTACAACTCCTGCTTTGTTTCCACCGTTAGGTTCTTTTAAAAAAGCAGTTAAATGATATATTTTCGGAATCATATATCCACCAACCTTATATTAATCTATCCTTATTTTATCATATATCCAATTAGAGCACTATTAAAAAGAAAGCACAAATTGAAGTGAACCCAATAAAGTAGATGTTATTAAAAAGACATCTACTTTTTGTTTCTTCTACGGTTTGTATTGTAAAAAACATCCAGTCATGCACTAACTCCAACAAATAATTTACTCTTTCATATTCAGCTCCTAATTTTTGCGTATTAATATGTAAATATTTTTGAGTTGTTAGTAATCTAGTTAAGTAAGGGTTAGTTGCAAAAACAATCAATCTATTTTTGAGAATTAATCAAACTTTTATATATAGCATTAAATTATAATCTAGTAAGCAGTTAGATCTAAAGTTGATAGTATATTAGTAGTCTTAGTAAAATAACTAGAAAATAAATATTCCCCCATTAGTATACCTATCACCGAACGGTATGACGAGTTGCCGCCTGCCCATATCCAAAGAGTTAATGCTCCTCCAGATCCATCACGAAAAGTCTCGCTCTCTTTGTTGTCAGCATAGAACTTATTAAATTTTTCTATTGCTATTGCTTGAACTATATTCTCTTCAGGGATGGTATCCACGAAATCCTCAATTGCATATATTGTGAATAAATTTGAAGTTGATAATAATACTAGTAATAATAAAATGCATAGTTTTTTCATTTTTATCTCCTTTTCTTTATTGTAGTAATTAACACATTTAGATATTAATCAATTAACAATTTATTCATAACTTTCTCTCCCCCCCTCAATTATTACTATATCTTAGTCTTGTTAATAGAACAAATCTATTCTAAATTCATTAAGCTAATAAATCAGATATTTAAAGAATAAATCCTCTAACAATATTAGTTTAGAATAGTGGAATCAAGGACCATACGACAACAAGTTTGATTCCTGCAGTAGATCCATCAACTTGAAAGTAAATAATATAGCCTGCTGTTAGTTTTTATATTTATAGTTGGCTTTCTATAGAGTATTTATTAGTTTCAGTAATACATCGATGTATCGATAGAATATTGCAAGAAATAGTGTTGAGTGATATAATAACTTAAGAGAATTAATAGTAAATAAAACTAAGAGGAGGAGAGTGTAGTGAAAAAGATATTTAGTTATATATTAACATTTATTATTGTGCTTGGATTAAGTGGTTGTACAGATGCTGATCTTATGGAAACACGATTAGATGAACTGGAATTACATGTAGAAGAGTTGCAAACTGAATTGGATGCTAAGGATGAATTACTGGATACCATCACATCAAATATTGCTAACTTAAATGATTCAATATATGATGATGCTAGTGTAACTGAATTAATAGAAGACCTACAATTATGGCAAGAAAATCATAATGAATTTGATACAGAAGTATGGGGATTATTATCCTCTTTATTATGGTGGAAAGATTCTCAAGATTATGATGGTACAGTATATGATGCTGATATAAATGATTATATCCTTTTATATGATGAAGAGGAGTTTCAAATTTACATACTTGAGGAAATTCCTGATGCTCAATTAAATGTTGGAATCTTTGTAGAAGAATTAGATAATGAGTGGTGTTTTTTGGAAATCACGACTACTAATGCTTATATAGTTAAATATGATGAAGAATATATCTCGCTTAGAAAGGGAGTATTGTTAGATTTATTTGATACATATGATTTAATGGAATATGGGGTCTTATTTCAGTGTCATGATAAGAATTAGTGCACTATTGGTCTTCAAAACTGGTTTAGAAATTAGAAGTCAATTTGAAGTGAACCCAATAAAAAGTAGATGTTATTAAAAAGACATCTACTTTTTATTGGGTTCACTCTAAATTTGTGCTTTCTTTAAACGTTGAAT
>JAOZRX010000051.1 GCA_029939945.1 Candidatus Izemoplasma sp.
TATCTTCTTTGTCCTTCTTTATATATTGTATCAAATGCTAAAGAAGACTTACCACTCCCACTAAGACCAGTCATTACAACTAGTTTATTTTTAGGAATACGTAAATCTATATTTTTTAGATTATTCTCTTTTGCACCTTTAATAACAATTTCATTTAACATTAATAATCACCTGTCTAGTAGATCTTTGAATTCACTTTCAGTAAGTACTTTAACGCCCAATTCTAGAGCTTTTTTTAATTTACTGCCAGCATCAGTTCCAACAACTACATAATCTGTTTTCTTACTTACACTACTTGATACTTTACCCCCTAAAGACTCAATTAAGTCTTTAGCTTCATCTCTTTTATATATTTCTAGTTTACCAGTTAAAACGAATGTTTTACTGTTAAACTCATCCTTTATTTTTATATTACTCTTGTACACCATATTTAATTCTAATTCTTTTAAATCATTTAATAAAGTAATATTCTCTTCTTTTCTAAAGTAATCAATTACACTTTTAGCTATAACATCACCAATCTCGTCAATATTGATTAAGTCATCAAAGACCCACTTACCTATATTATCTAGGTTCTTATAGTGGTTTGCTAGTACTTTAGATACTTTTTCACCAACATGTCTTATACCTAATCCAAATATAAACTTGTCTAGATTACTCTTTTTACTTAATTCAATGTTTTCTAGTAACTTGTCGATACTTTTTATACCAAATCCTTCTTTAATTATTAATTCTTCACGATGATTCTTAAGTAAATATATATCCTTGATAGATTTTAAGAAATCATCATTATAGAACTGTTCAACTATCCGATCTCCTAGACCTTCAATGTTCATTGCTTTTCTAGAAGCAAAGTGAATTAATCCTTCAATTTTCAATGCATCACACAATGGATTAACACAGTAGTAATCAGCTTCCCCAGTATTTCTAACTATTAACCCATTACATACAGGACACTCTTTAATCATTGAGAAAGGAGAAGAATTATTTTCTCTTCTATCAGTAATAACACTCACAACTTCAGGGATAATATCTCCAGCTTTTCTTATTATTACATAATCATTTTCTCTTATATCTTTATCAACAATGTAATCCTCATTATGTAGAGTTGCTCTACTTACAGTGCTTCCTTGTACAATAACTGGATTTAGGTTAGCAACTGGAGTAATTTGCCCAGTTCTTCCTACTTGAAATGTAATACTATTTATTTGAGTAATCACTTCTTCAGCTGGAAATTTATAAGCTATCGCCCATTTAGGGCTTTTAGCTGTATATCCTATTTTATTATATAGACTTATATCATCAACTTTTATAACTATTCCATCAATTTCATATAATAAGTTATTTCTTTCTTCTTGATATAAACTAATAAACTCAATAACTTCATCAATACTACTACATATTTTACTTAAAGGATTTATTTTAAATCCTAATTCTTTTGCGAAAGATAATGCCTTTGAATGTAAAGGAATATCATGATTTTCTGGACTAATAATACTATAAATAAACATATCAAGACCTCTATTAGCAGCGATTTTACTGTCTAATTGTCTTATACTACCTGAAGCTGCATTTCTAGGATTCTTAAATTCCTCAAGATTGTTTGATACACGCTCGATATTGGCCTTAGCAAAAGATTTCTTACTCATAAAAATTTCTCCACGGACTTCTAAATCATCAAGATAATCAATTTTTAGAGGAAGTGTCTTAATAGTTTTTATATTAGACGTAATATTCTCCCCAATAGCGCCGTTTCCCCTCGATGCACCTAAAACCAGTTTTCCATCTATATACTTAATAGAACCAGCTAATCCATCTATTTTAAGTTCAACATTATAACTAACATTTCCAACTTCCTTATTGATTTTCTCATCGAAACTTCTCAAATCATCTTCACTAAAGGCATTCGAAAGACTCATCATAGGTACATCATGAGTTACTTTTTCAAACTTATCTAGCACAATACTACCAACTCTCACAGTCGGAGAATCAGATGATTTTAGTTCTGGATACTCTTCTTCTATATTTATCAACTCATGAAGTAAAGCATCAAATTCTTGATCACTTACAGTAGGATTATCCAGTACATAGTACTCATAACTGTATTTTTCTAGTAATCTAGTTAATTCTTTAACTCTGTTCTTAATTTCCATAGAATCACCACACTCATTATACATATTTACTTTAATTTTTAGTTATTGCAGGATGATCCTTCAATAACTTCTTAATTCCATAAGGATGAGAAAAAGCTATAATACAATTATCTCCAGTTATACTAATAACTAATCCTGTTCCAAACTTAGTATGTGTAACCTTATCCCCTTTATTAAGATTATTCTTTTTATAATTTCTTAAATTATCTTTTTTAGCTTTATTAAGCGTTTTATTGCTAAAAAAGTTAACCTCTTTATATGGTTTATCGATATACTCATAATAACCTTTTACGTTTAATAAATTATTACTTATCTCTTTAATAAAACAACTATCTTGATTTTGAGATGTTTCACCATATGTTTGTCTTACATTAGCATTAGTTAAAAATAATAGCTCTTTAGCCCTTGTAACACCAACGTACATCAATCTTCTTTCTTCTTCAAAATCCTTCTTACTTTGCATACTTCTATTTAATGGAAACATTCCCATTTCCATAGTAACTAAGAACACAACTCTAAACTCTAATCCTTTAGCAGAATGCAAAGTCATCAATGTAACTCCATCTTTTATTTCTTTTTGACTCTCTTCACTCTTCAAACTTATATCTTCTAGAAGGTACACAAGTATATCTTCTTTAGTTAAATCACTGTATATTTGCTCATTTTCGCTTAAAATAGTCTTAAATTCAAGTAAGTTTTCGTATCTTACCATTCCTTTGTCATCGTTTTCTAATGATTTTGCATAACCCGATTCATTCAAAATATAATCTACAAAATCGTTGAATGATAACTCATCTAACTTTATACGGAAATCAATTATTAAGTTTTTAAAGTCTGCTAATTTAGTACATACACTCTTCCCAAGAATCTCACTAGCTCGATCAATCGCATCCATTAAATCAAGACCTTCTTCAGCAGCAAAATTAATCAATTTATCCAGGGTAACCGCTCCAATACCACGTTTAGGAGTAGTAATCACTCTCATAAAACTATATGCATCATCCATATTAACTATTAATCTTAAATAAGCTGTGAAATCCTTTATTTCTCTTCTTTTGAAGAAACTAGTATTTCCATAAATTCGATATGGAATCTGTTTTTGCATAAATACTTCTTCAAACATCCTTGAAGTACTATTTGCTCGATACAAGATTGCAAAATCGTTATATTTATATCCTTTCCTAATTAATTCGAGAATCTTAAGTGCCACAAACTCTACTTCATCTCTAGCTGTTACGCCTTTAAAATGTGTTATCTTTGATCCTTTTCCTAAATTTGAAAATAAGGTTTTAGGTACTCTTTTTGAATTATTTTTAATAATTTGATTCGCAGCATCTAGTATTGTATTGGTACTACGATAATTTTCTTCTAGTAAAACTAAATGAAAATCAGGATAATCTCTTTTAAATTTATTTATATTCTCAATATTCGCCCCTCTAAAAGCGTAAATACTTTGATCTTCATCTCCTACAATAAATAGATTGTTTTTTTCTCCAACAAGTAAACTAATCAGTTTATATTGTACGTTATTAGTATCCTGAAACTCGTCTACTAGGATATATTGAAACTTTTTAGAATAAAACTTTCTTAATTCATGGTTTGTCTCTAATAATTTAATAGTAAGAACTAATAAATCTTCAAAATCTAATAAATTATTATCAAATAAACTATCTTGGTACTTCTTAAATGTGGATTTAACAACACTTTTAAAAGGTTCTTCAATATCTTCAAGTAAATCATAGTTAAATTTTAGTTTTAATACATAACTTTTAACGACTTTAGGGTTATATATCTTAACATCATATCCGCTTTTCTTCAAAATACCTTTTATTAACTGTGTAACATCGTCATCATCAATTATTTGAAAGCTTCTTTTATACCCTAAAAACTCTATATGCTCCCTCAATATTTTTGCACACATAGAATGGAAAGTACTTATCCACATTTGTGATGTATTAATCCCTGTAGTATGATGTACTCTATATTTCATTTCATTAGCTGCTTTGTTTGTAAAAGTAATGGCTAAAATGTTTTCATAATGTACATTTTTTTCGAAGATTAAATAAGCGATTCTTGTAGTAAGAACGCTTGTTTTACCGCTACCTGCACCGGCAATTGCCATTACAGGACCTTCAGTTTTTATGACTGCTTCTCTTTGTTTCTCGTTTAAATTATCAAGTAAATTTATCATCTAACCACCTATTAAAATTATACCAAAAAAAGCACTAAAAAGATAGTGCTTTACGTATCAAAATTACATTAATTTATATTGATGTTTCTTTAAATCAATTTTCTTATTAAGAACAATAATTCCCTCTTCTGCGAGCATTGCTCCTTGAATAAATCCAGCTTCTCCAGTAAGTGATATTGTTCCCTTAGAATTTATCACTCTATGCCATGGTAATTTGTATTTTAAACTCATAGAATGTAATATTCTACTTACTTGTCTAGCTCCTCTAGAATTGTTTGCATAAGCTGCTATTTGTCCATATGTCATTACTTTACCAGGAGGAATCATTTTTATTATTTCTAATACATCTTCAGTAAATTTCGTCATTTTTATCACCTAATGATTATTATATCAAAAAAAATGCAATAAAAAAAGCCGTTATTAGCGGCTTAGTTTACAATTTAGATTGAAACGATATTTGCAGCTTGAGGACCTTTGTCACCATCTACAACTTCGAATTCAACTCTTTCTCCTTCTTCTAAAGATTTGAAACCATCTTTTTGAATTTGAGAATAATGAACAAAAATGTCATTTCCTTCATCCGTAGTGATGAACCCGTATCCTTTTTCAGAATTAAACCATTTAACTTTTCCAGTCATGTTTGTTACCTCCATATTTTATTCCTAATACTACAAATACTGCTTTATAAAATAGACAAGTAACTGGTGTTAGTGATTATTTATAATACATTAATTCGTTGTTTAGGTCTTCTCTATAATACACTATTCAAATATAAATGCAAGAAAAAAGATTCGAATGTGACATTTTTTATAAATAAGTCAGGCTATTTTTTCTTGTATGATGATCTTAAAGATACTATTCTATTAAATACTAATAAATCCTTCGTTGTATCCTTATCTACACAGAAATATCCATTTCTAGTAAATTGAAATCTATCTCCAACTTGTGGATCCATATTTTCTTCAATAAATCCATTCTTTATAATTAATGAATCAGGGTTAACTTTATCAACATATGGGATATCTTTACCCATATTTTCAAGAATTAGATCGTCAAATAATCTTATTTCTGCAGGTAAGTTATGAGTAGCGTCTACATAATGGATATTTCCATTAGGTTTTCTATCTTTAAAACCTGAACCAGATTTAGTTTCTATATCATAAGTACAATGTACCTCTGTTATATTTCCTTTTTCATCTCGCACAATACTGTTAGCCTTAACAAAATAAGCATGCATTAATCTTACTTCAATACCTAAGGCTAGCCTTTTCCATTTCTTATTTGGTTTTTGTTCAATAAAATCTTCTCTTTCAATAAAAACATATTTGCTAAAAGGAATAAGTCTTGTACCTAACTCTTCATTATCACGGTTATTTTCAGCTTCTAAGTACTCAACTTTATCTTCTGGATAATTATCAATCACTAACTTAAGAGGGTCTAATATCGCGTTTGTACGCGGCGCAGTAGACGCTAAGTGCTCTCTTATAATTTGATCTAACATATCAATTTCTGTTTCACCTTGGCTTTTAGGAAGTCCTAAAGCGTGGATAAAATCAGTTATTGCTTCAGATGGAACTCCTCTTCTTCTAAGTCCACTCAATGTTATTAAACGTGGATCGTCCCATCCCATAACTTTTTTTCCGTCAACTAGTTGTTTTATATATCTTTTTCCACCAACTGCGCCAACAATTCTTAATTTCCCGAATTCAATTTGTCTTGGAATGTTCTCCATTTCACAATTTTTCACTACCCAATCATATAACGGGCGATGATCCTCGAATTCTAAACTACATAAACTATGGGTAATCCCTTCAATAGCGTCTTCTATTGGATGTGCATAATCATACATTGGATAAATACACCATTTATCTCCTGTATTATGATGATGAGCTCTTTGAATTCGATAAATAATAGGATCTCTCATATTCATATTAGGACTTGTCATATCTATTTTAACCCTTAGTACTTTGCTTGAATCAGGATATACTCCATCTCTCATATTCTTGAATAACTTTAAATTTTCCTCAATAGTTCTTTCTCTATACGGGCTATTTTTCCCAGGAGTAGTTAAATTACCTCGATATTCTTTTATTTCATCAGCTGTTAAATCATCAACGAAAGCTTTTCCATTTTCAATTAATAAAACAGCTCTTTTATACATCTCTTCAAAATAATCACTTGCAAAAAATAGGTTCTTCCATTCGCAACCTAACCAAGCAATATCTTTCTTAATAGCTTCAACAAATGATATATCTTCTTTTACAGGATTAGTGTCGTCAAATCGCAAATTAAAATATCCACCATGATTTTTTGCCATTGTGTAGTTAGTAATTATTGCTCTTGCATGTCCTAAATGAAGTAATCCATTTGGTTCAGGAGGAAATCTCGTGATTGCTCTTTTGTGTTTTCCCGTTCTAATATCTTCTTCAATTATTGTATTTATAAAATGACTTATTTCCATTTTTTTCACCCTTTTCTTAATCTATTTCATCTCTTCAAGTATATTTTAAATCTCTGAAAATAGGGTTATCTGCTGGACTTTCATAATAATCACCTCTTATATATATGTGATATTCTATAATACATAATACAATTATACAATAGAAAATCGAGAAAA
>JAOZRX010000089.1 GCA_029939945.1 Candidatus Izemoplasma sp.
TTTTTTCATTTCTTAATCTTGCATATAGTGTCATCCATCTAAGTCCTAAAGTATAGCGTCTTTCATCTCTTACTTCTACAGGTACTTGATAGTTTTGTCCACCAATTCTTCTTGATTTTACTTCAAATGTAGGCATAACATTATTTAAAGCTTCTTCAAATACTTCAATTGGGGGTTGGTTAGTCATATCTTCAACTTTTTTGAACGCTCCGTATAATATTTTTTGAGCTGTTCCTTTTTTCCCATCCAACATAATGTTGTTAATTAGTTTTGTAACTAATTTCGAACTATAAATCGGATCTGGTAATACGTCTCTTTTTGCTATGTGACCTTTACGAGGCATAATTAGTTCCTCCTTTCAAAACTTTTAATTATATTATGCTTTTTTTGCTCCATATTTAGAGCGACCTTGCTTTCTGTTTTCTACTCCTGTAGTATCTAATGTACCACGGATGATGTGATATCTAACTCCAGCTAAGTCTTTAACTTTTCCACCACGAATTAATACAACACTGTGTTCTTGTAGTTTATGTCCAATTCCAGGGATGTATGCTGTTACTTCAATTCCGTTTGATAATCTAACACGAGCATATTTACGAAGTGCTGAGTTAGGTTTTCTCGGTGTCATTGTTGCAACACGTGTACAAACTCCACGTTTTTGCGGACTTGGTTGATGCTTAGATTCATTCTTAAGTGAGTTGAATCCAACATTTAAATGACGTGATTTAGACTTTTTAACTTTACTTTTTCTTCCTTTTCTAACTAACTGATTGATTGTAGGCATTTAATAGGTTCCTCCTCTCTGTTTTATGTTCCACACTACCAGGTGGTTCGGTTTTCTTATAAAATTTAGAGCTTATGCGATAAACTCTTGTATTTTATTCCTAAATAGCAAATATATTATATACCACATACGCAGGCGTGTCAATAATTATGTTAAATTAATTTATTATATATTTTTTTCTGTTATTTTTGCATTAATAAAGCCTATCAAATGATAGGCTTTATCTTAATTGTTAAAAATCTAAATCATCAATAATGAATGGATTAACATCCTCTTCAACGACTTCTTCACTTGGTTTCTCATAATCAAAGAAAGTATCTTTTAAAATTCCGGTACCCGCAGGGATTAATCCACCAATTATTACATTTTCTTTAAGTCCAACAAGATCATCAACTTTTGCACGAATCGCAGCATCAGTTAATACTCTAGTAGTTTCTTGGAATGAAGCAGCACTCAAGAATGAGTCACTTCTTAAACTTGATCTAGTAATTCCAAGTAATACAGGGCGTCCAATTGCTGGACGTTTACCACTCTTTAGCACTTGTTCATTTGCTTTTTTAAATTCTTTTATTGATACTTGTGCACCAGGTAATAGTTTAGTATCTCCTTCTAATATTACATTAAGTTTTCTCATCATTTGATGGATGATTACCTCAATATGTTTATCAGAGATTTCAATACCTTGAGCACGATATACTTTTTGTACTTCTTTTAAGATATATTGATGTACAGTTTCAGCATCAGTTGCTTTAAGTAATTGTTTAGGGTCGATAGAACCATCAGTAATTCTTTGTCCTGATACTACATCGTCTCCCTCATCAACTAATAATGTAACTCCACTGTTAGTTTCATAAACTAGTTTTTCTAGTTTGTTTTCAACAGTAACTTTGTATCTTTCTTCAACTATTTCAATCTCTGAAACTACTCCGTTAAGTTCACTGATTACTGCTTTACCTTTTGGTGTACGAGCTTCAAATAACTCTTGAATACGAGGAAGGCCTTGAGTAATATCTGATCCTGCAACTCCACCTGTATGGAAAGTACGCATTGTTAACTGTGTACCTGGTTCTCCAATTG
>JAOZRX010000052.1 GCA_029939945.1 Candidatus Izemoplasma sp.
TTAGCATCTCTACCGTTTGGAGAAGTTGTTGTCTTTTGTCCAATTAAAGTAGTTGGAGCCATTTGTCCACCAGTCATACCGTATATTGCATTATTTACAAACACGATAGTTATGTTTTCGCCACGATGTGCAGCATGAATTGCTTCAGCAATACCAATAGAAGCTAAATCACCATCACCTTGATAAGTAAACACTATACTATCAGGTTTTACTCTTTTAACTCCAGTAGCAACAGCTGGTGCACGACCGTGAGCAGCTTGTTGCATATCACATGCGAAGAAGTCATAATTTAAAACACTACAGCCAACACTTGAGATACCTACTGTTTTATCTAATACGTCTAATTCAACTAATACTTCAGCAACTAGTTTATGAATAATCCCATGGGTACACCCAGGGCAATAACTTAATGGTTTGTCTGTTAGACCTATTGATTTCTTATAAACAGTTTTTACTTTATTCATGTTTTTCACCACCTACGATTTCTAAGACTTTATTAACGATTTCTTCAGCCTCAGGAACAATTCCACCTGCTCTTCCATAGAAGCTAATAGGTAGTCTACATTCGTTTGATATTATTACATCGTCTAGCATTTGACCAGTACTCATTTCAACAACAAGTAAATTTTTGACAGTTAATGGTAACTCACCAAACGCCTTTTTAGGATAAGGGAAAAGTGTGATTGGTCTTAAAATTCCGCACTTAATTCCTTTTTCACTTAATATTTCTATTGCTGAGCGTGCAATTCTTGAAGTACTTCCATATGCAACAATAACAATTTCAGCATTTTCCATATTTATTAATTCATATCTTTGATGATTCTTTCTCATTTCATCATATTTTTCTTTTAATTTAAAGCTATGTTTCTCTAAATCATTAGGATCTAAATATAAACTATTAATAATGTTTTTTTTACGGTTTATTAAATTACCATCCGCTGCCCATGTTTTAGGCTCTAAATCCCATTTGGGAGTTTCTATATCTAAATCAACAGGTTCCATCATTTGCCCAATAAGCCCATCTACTGCAATCATTACTGGATTTCTAAAATAGTCTGCGATATCAAACGCTTCTTTTATTAAGTCTACTGCTTCTTGAAGTGTTTCAGGTGCAAGAGCGTATAAATAGTAATCTCCGTTCCCTCCACCACGTGTAATTTGTTTATAATCAGCTTGACTAGGTTGAATACCTCCAAGACCAGGTCCACCGCGCATTACATTAATTATTACTGCGGGAAGTTCTGATCCCGCCATATAACTTAACCCTTCTTGCTTCAAAGCAATACCGGGGCTTGAAGATGAAGTTAGTACTCTCGCACCAGCTCCAGCTGCTCCATATACCATATTAATTGCAGCTACTTCACTTTCAGCTTGTACAAATACTTTACCATGTAATGACATATGTTTTGATAAATACTCTGGAAGCTCATTTTGTGGTGTAATAGGATAACCATAAAATGCATCACAATCCGCCTTAATAGCAGCTAATGCCATTGCTTCATTACCCTTCATTAATACTTTACTCATTGTTTTGCCTCCTTAATATATCTCTCAACAGTAATAACAGAATCAGGACACATTATTGCACAAAATCCACAAGCTATACACTTGTCTGGATTTGTTGAAATCAATGGTGTATACCCCTTTGTGTTAGTAGTTGTGTCATCAAGTGCCAAAATATTCACAGGGCAATATGAGATACACAACGCACATCCTTTACATCTTTCTGAATCAATAATTATTCGACCTTTAGCCATTTTTTTCCTCCTATAGCCATCTTTTGGCAATATATCTTGTTAGTACAAGTCTTTCGCCTAAAAAATCATATTCGTAATCTTTATTATTTTCTTCAATAATTGTATATTTGATAGGGATATTTAGTTTCTTACTAACTTCAATTAATATCTTCTCCCCATTAATCATGTCTTCTTCAGTTGTTTCATTCATTAGATTAGTGTTGTTTATAAGACCAGTCACTTTAAGTTGAGTCTCAGCTTCGTACATTGAGATAGTTTGAAGTATCTTTGTTGCGTCACTAGTTTCAGGCCTAAAGATATTAACAGTACATAAAAAATCTATTTCATTTATATCTTTTACTCGATCAAGAAATTGAATCAATACCCTTGCTCCATTCTCGGTTCCACCTAAATCATAAATAGCAGTAATTGAAGGATTAACAAATGGTACTACTCCTTCTCCTGATACATAAGGTAAATCACTACCAAGCATTCCTTTAATAGTTGATTCAACTAAATGAATATTGTTCTTTTCTAGTAGTGTATCCAAACTTCTTGATCTAAAATATGGATTAATAATATCTAAATCAACTAGGTAATCTATTTTCTTTTGAATAGCTAGGTTAACACTTATTTCACTCTTACCACTTCCATAATGCCCAGAAATTATTGTAATTCTTTTCATATTTAAGTAGGAAATTTACCAAAAAAAATTGGAATTCCCTTCCTCCTTTGTAGTAAAACTTACGCTATCACATGAAAGCGTTTTTACACAAAAATATTATACCATTTATAAATTGCATTTTCAACTTTTTAACTAAATATTTTTTTAATAATTCACAAACATAAGCATGGAGCCAAATAATCGCTAAAAGACCATATAAAGCGCTATACTCAATAATCTAGTTGTTACACTTTACTCTTTTGAAACTATTTTCACTAATGAAAAACTCAAAAGTAAGAAAAGCAAAATTAACGCTGACATAAATGTGATTAATCCTAAAACTCCAACTTCACTTACTTGGAAAAAAGGATATAAGTAATCGCTAGTTAGCATTCCATACATTACCATAAACACCATGTACATAAGTGGATATACTATCCACCATTTAATTAATCCTACACTAAATGAATATTCTTTCTTAAAAGTAACAAAGAATCCTACTACTAATAAAGGTGTTAAATAATGAGAAAAAATACTACTAACAAGGTAAAGACCTACAGGATTGTAGATTGCTTCTAAGAATATTGCAAAAATACTCATAGTAATGAAAATATAGATTAATACTCCACCTAGTAAGTTATGATACCATCCTTCATCTTTTATAATTCCTAGTAGAATTAATCCAAAATAAAGAAAAACTATAAAATTACTCTGTACAGTATAAAATCTAAACAAAACTAGTCCGCCAAAAAAACTCCCTTGATCAAGAGAACTTTGATAAACTTCAGTAAATACTCCTAAAAAAGCAAAGACAGCAATCACAAACATTAATTTCTTTTTCATACTAATCACCTATAATAATTATATCACAAAAAAAACAGTTCAAATGAACTGTTTTTAGATAACAATATTTACTAGTTTATTAGGAACTACTATTACTTTCTTAATATCTTTACCCGATACTAACTCTTTAATCTTCTTTGCAGACATTGCAAGAGCAATTACTTCCTCTTTAGGAGTATCTAATGATAGCTTAACCCTATCTCTTACTTTACCATTAATACTGACCACCATTTCAATACTAGATTCAACTAATTTGCTTTTATCGTGTAATGGCCATGGTGCGTTTACCATGTCTTCGGCATGACCAATTCTTTGCCATAGTTCTTCACAAATATGAGGAGCAAATGGATAGATAATCTTTAAAACCATCTCAAAATCTTTAGTATAAATCTGTTTTACCTTTGTTAATTCGTTCACTAAAGTCATCAATTTTGCAATCGCTGTATTGAATTTTACACTTTCAATATCTTCACTTACTGCCTTAATAGTTTTGTGAAGAATTGTAAGATATTTTTCATTTGGTTCATCAGATAATTTATCTTCTAATCTTGCAAGTTTATCTAAAAATCTCTTAGATCCTTTAACTCCATTATCACTCCAAGGAGTTGATTGTTCATAGTCTCCAATGAATAATGTATATAGTCTTAATGTATCTGCACCATATTCTTCAATTATTTCTAAAGGATTTACGATATTTCCTTTAGATTTACTCATCTTATCACCATCAGGTCCTAAGATTAATCCTTGGGCAGTTCTTTTCTTATAAGGTTCTTCTGTTGGAACTACTCCAATATCATAAAGGAATAAGTGCCAGAATCGAGAATATATTACATGTCTAGTGACATGTTCCATTCCACCATTATACCAATCAACATTCATCCAATATTTAAGTTTATTAAAATCAGCTAATTTCTCTTTGTTTTTCGGATCTATATATCTTAGAAAATACCAGCTCGATCCTGCCCATTGAGGCATTGTGTCTGTCTCTCTTTTGGCTGGTCCTCCACATTTAGGGCAAGTTGTATTAATAAATTCATCAATTAGTGATAATGGGCTTTCTCCTTCATCACTTGGTTCAAACCTTTCAACTTTAGGCAATACTACAGGTAAATCTTCTTCAGGAACATGAACCATTCCACATTTAGGACAATGAATAATTGGAATAGGTTCTCCCCAATATCTTTGACGATTAAATGCCCAGTCTTTCATTTTATAATTAACTGCTTCTTTTCCAATTTTCTTCTCTTCTAAAAATTGAATAATTTTTTCTTTTGCTTCAGGAACTTTTAGTCCATTTAATAATCCACTATTTACTAGTATTCCATTATATGAATCAGTATAAGCTTCTTTTGAAATATCTCCACCTGAGATTACTTCAATAATATCTAAATTATATTTTGTTGCAAATTCATAATCTCGTGTATCATGTCCTGGGACAGCCATAATAGCTCCAGTACCATATCCTATCATTACATAATCAGCTACAAAGATAGGGATTTCTTTATCATTAACTGGATTAATTGCAACTAATCCATCAATCAATACACCAGTTTTATCTTTTGCTAATTCAACTCTCTCAAATTCTGTTTTTAACTTAGCATTTTCTTTGTATTTATATATTTCATCTAGATTATTTATTTTATCTTTTTGTCTTTCAATAATCTCATGTTCTGGGGCTATAACCATAAAAGTAGAACCAAATAGTGTATCAGGTCTTGTTGTGAAAACCATCATTGATTCATCAGTATCTTTTACCTTAAAATCAACATGTGCACCTGTTGATTTACCAATCCAGTTTTCTTGTTCTGTTCTAATACGAGGTAGTGTATCAAGGTCTTTTAATCCTGTGAGTAATCTTTCAGCGTAATCTGTAATCTTTAAGAACCAAACATCTTTTTCTTTTTGGACTACACCTGTATCACAACGATCACATTTTCCACCTTGGCTTTCTTCATTCGAAAGAACAACCTTACAACTAGGGCAGAAGTTTATATATGTTTTATCTCTATAAGCTAACCCTTTTTTAAATAATTGAACAAAAATCCATTGTGTCCATTTATAATAATCTTCATCTGTAGTGTCTATAACTCGATCAAAATCAAAACTATATCCACCTTGTTTTAACTGATTTGTAAATACTTCAATATTTCTATCAGTTACTATTCTTGGATGAGTTCCTGTTTGAATGGCGTAGTTTTCTGTAGGTAATCCAAAAGCATCAAATCCAATTGGAAATAACACGTTATACCCTTCCATTCTTCTTTTTCTTGATACTATTTCTAAGCTAGAATAAGCTCTAATATGCCCTACATGCATTCCTTGCCCTGATGGGTAAGGAAACTCTACTAGTGCGTAATACTTCGGTTTATCACTAAAATCAAGTGCTTTAAATCTTCCATTGTTATACCAATGGTCTTGCCATTTCTTCTCAATTGCTTTAAAGTTATATTCCATTAATCTCACTCCTCTTTTAGAATAAAAAAAATCGTCCTTAAAAATAAGGACGAATTAAAATCCGCGGTACCACCTTAGTTCTAGATTATTCATCTAGCACTTAATTCCTTTAACGCTGGATTTGCGACTTGAGCTCACGAGTTGCACTCAAGTAACTCCCTAGACTAATTCACAATCATTATTCCTAGTTCACACCACCACTAGGTCGCTTTAAATAAGAGGATTACTACTATTTCTAGTTCTTCGTTTTATATAAACGTATAATAACATATTACTTGTTAAATTATCAAGATATTTTTCTTATTCTTCTGTCTATTTCTTTATTCATTATACCGTTTTGTCTAAATGAAATCACCAGTAAAATGATAACAATAAATAAACTTAAATCTAACATCGAATAGAATGTAAGGATAATATATAAAGATGTTGATGAATAAACAGTCATTGCGAATGTTTCTTTAAAAGGAATCATTGGATACCTTTTCTTTAAGAACCATGCGCTAAATAGTAAGAATAAAAGATAGAATAATATACTAATTGCAAATTCAATTAAGATAAGCATAGTACCCCATATATTTTTATAAGAAACTATTAACTCGTCTACTCCTAAAAATAAGTTAGTATAAAACTCATCAGAGTCGTTAACTTGATCATTAAAATCTATATTTTGAAGTGAATTAGGAAGATCACTTAAGGGTAATATTAGAGTATTTATTCCAAATACATATACATACACTGATTCGTTACTGATAATAATTGAATATTCATCTCCTGGATATTCATCAAAATTTATTAATGTATGTGAATCTAAATATACAGCAAACATTGAATCATTATATGTACTAATACTATATTCCCCATCGCATATTAATCTAGCAGAAACTACAGCACAATCTTTATCAATAATGGGCATATCATCTTCAATTGCGTCCTTTGTTACAGCCGTTAATCCATCATATTTAATTACGTCAATAATTGTTCTTGTAGATAAAAGAGCAGCAAAAAACAACAGATAAAGAATCACAAAAATCGTGCGGTCTTTTCTGTATTTTAATATTTCTTTTGGGTATACAAGAGAATCTCTAACGCGTTTAAACATAATTATCACCTTTTGTTATTATAACATATAAC
>JAOZRX010000053.1 GCA_029939945.1 Candidatus Izemoplasma sp.
CACACATAATATATAATAAATTATTTTAATTATTATAGAGTAAAAATGATACCTTCATCAGTAATATAGTTTGAGGTGATAAAATGAAAAATGATGCATTAGCATTTTTTAAGGAACCAAACGATTTTAATAGATTTATTTATCAATTTGATATCTATAATGGATGGAAAATTGGAAAAGGAACAATGAATTCAAGAGGAGAATTAATCAGAAATAAGTCTTATACAAGGAATCTTAAAAAACTTTTTAGTGATAAGAATGCATTTAGAAGGGAAGTTTCAATAAGCGAGATTGTTTCTTGGCTAGATAGCTTTGTTATATTAATGAGAGTGATTGAAAAACTACGAATTAATCTTTCCTCAGAAGAATTTGTAAAAGTAAAAATCTATTTTGAATACATAATAAAAATGTCAAAGAAGATGAGAGTCGATTTTATTATTGAGTACGAAGATACTTTGTTACTTCTAGAATTGAGAATGGTAAATAATTTTAGAAAGATTAGAGGAACTTGGTCTAATAAAAAAGGTGAATTGTTAATTTACAAAGAACTTATGAATAATTATATAGATGATAAATTTAAAATTCTTACTTTTGCATTTATAAGCCTTTATGAATATGAAGGAAGAGAGGAAATTATAGCTCATTCACATTATAATAATAATCAGGTGAGTTTTTTAGTAGAATATATTCAAAAATTTATGATTAAAAGATCAGAAATACTATGAAAATAGAAATAATTTTTATCATTTTAAAATTATGATATAATAGTATCAGGTGATTAAAATGAATAAGATAAAATATTCATTTCAAATGGTTGTAAAATTTTTTGTAAAACTATATTTTTTAAGGGTATACAAGGTAAGCTATGTATTTAAGAATTTCGATTCAAAAAGAGAAGGACCATACTTTTTGATTGGAAATCATGTACACTTTCTTGATGCTCTTTTTAGTAGTTTCCCTATTAAAGGTTATGGTATTCCTGTTACTAGTTCTTTTGTTTTTACTTCGTTCTGGCAAAGATTTGCTTTAACAGTACTAATTGAATCTATTGGAAAAAGAAAAGGCCAGTCAGATATTCAAACGATTAGAGATATTAGAAAACATATAAAAAAAGGCCATATTATAAATGTTTATCCGGAAGGAAATACTTCTTATTATGGAGATACAACAGAGTCTGTTTATGCTACTGCTAAATTATTTAAACTACAAAAAATTGATGTAGTATGTGTTAAAACCAAAGGAAGTTACCTTTCAAAACCTCGGTGGCGAAAAACAAGGACTAAGAAATCTTTTGTTGAAATTGAGTTCTTTACATTATTTACTACTGAACAATTGAAAAGTATGTCAGTTGAAGAAATCTATCAAAAAATGACTGATTCATACTATCAAAATGATTATGAGTGGAATAGAGAAAGAAAAATAGAATATTTAGGTAAGGATCGTTTAGAAGGTGTCCATAGAATGATTTATGGTTGTCCTGAATGTAATTCTATTAATCATATTATCTCAAAAGGGGATACTATTTTATGTGAACAATGCAATTCAGAAGGAACAATTAATAATTATGGATTTATTGAAGGAACAAAATTCGATAATTTTGTTGATTGGGGTAAATTCCAAGAAAAGTTACTAAAGCAAAAACTTGATGAAAGACATGAATTTGAAATTGAATTAATAAGAATTGACTTAGATAAATTTAAAAAACATCATTTAGGTAAAGCTAGTTTAGTTTATGAAAATGAAATATTCCATGTAAAAAACAGTTTTGTTGATTTTAAGTTTAATATAAAAGATATTGTTGGTGCTGTTTTTACTGAGTATGATGAATTTTCTTTTGATTATAAAGATGATACATATATGTTTATTACAGAACGACCAAAATTGATTTTAGATATAACAAATTTTATAAAGGAGGAACAAAAATATGTTTGATTTAGTTGAAAATTGGGGGTTTATTAATTACTTTATTTATATTGGTATTTTGCTTTTTGTAGCAAAAATGATTAAGGAAAAAGTACCATTTTTAAATAGGGTAATTATTCCAACTGCATTAATCGCAGGATTTTTAGGATTATTACTTGCTGATGGATTTTTGGGAATTATACCATTAAATTTATATACTGAAGTAGATGGTGTAACATTACCTGATGGTGTAATAACACTTAATAGAGAAGGTGTTCTTCATGATATTGTATACCATGCATTAGCAATTGGATTTATTGCATTATCTCTAAAAAGAACAGATAACAAAACAACTAAGAAAATCTGGTCTACAGGTATGATTATAGTAATAATTTATTTATTACAAGCAATCATTGGTGTTGGAGTTGTCTTCGTATTCTTTAAAGATATTTTCCTTGGAGCTGGATTATTACTTCCTCTTGGATTTGGACAAGGACCTGGACTTGCTACTAGTATTGGAGCAGGATATGCAGACGGTGTCGGAGTACTAACAGAAGGAGCAGCACTTGGTGCTACAATAGCATCTGTTGGATTCTTAGTTGGGGGTATATTGGGTGTTATTGCTTTAAATTACTTAGCTAGAAAATATAATATTAAAGTTGACAAGTTCCATAAAGAGAATTCAAATATTAAAGAAACTTTTGAGTTTGAAACAATTAGAGAACTTAGAGTATTTGATTCTTTAACAACTCAAGTCGTTATTATATTTGCAATATATGGAGCAGTATATTTAACTTTAGTTGGCTTAGAAATTTATATACTACCCGAATTGGGAGATTTAGGAGCTACTTTTGCTGGAGTATTCCACGGGTTTAATTTCTTAATTGGGATTTTATATGCTCTCTTATTCAAAAAAGTTCTTAACTCATTTGAAAAAAGAGGTAAGAATATAAATTTCTTAACAAATAACTACATATTATCAAATATTAGTTCAATTGCTTTTAACTTTTTAATTGCTGCAGCAGTTCTGACAATAACAATCGAAGCAGTTAAGGAATACTACTTACTAGTTATCGTATTAGCTATAGTTGCAAGTATAGCTACATATGCTTTAATTGATTTCTTAGTTAAGAAAACATATAGTGAGAAATATTATGTTCAGTATTTCTTAGGATTATTTGGGATGTTAACTGGTACTGCTTCTACAGGACTCGCTTTACTTAAAGGAGTAGATCCTGAATTTGATTCTCCAGTAGCTGAAGAAATGGTTTTAGGTAGTGGTACTGCAATTTCAATGGCACTTCCACTATTTGCACTGTTGATGTTCCCAGGAATGGCAATAACTTCTGGAAATTCATTTTATATTGTATTGGTATTTTTAGTTCCATTAGTGTATATGTTGATTCTCATTGGAATATTATTGTATTCTAATAGAAAAAAATAACTACTAGATAGCAAAAAAATGAACTTCATTGTTAAAAAAATTGATATTAAAATTAACAAGTAGATATGAAAATAAAGCAGATTCTTATAAAATAAGATATCTGCTTTATTTTCATATCTTGACGATTTTGTATTAAATAGAAATAAAGATACATATTCATCATTGTTATGTTAAAATGGTAATAAATAGAAGTTAAAATTTAAATAACGAGGTGTTTTAAATGATTATTTTACTTACAAATGATGATGGT
Organism: Candidatus Izemoplasma sp.; assembly: GCA_029939945.1. Taxonomy (GTDB): domain Bacteria; phylum Bacillota_I; class Bacilli_A; order Izemoplasmatales; family Izemoplasmataceae; genus JAFGXW01. The sequence continues at coordinate 3,597 of JAOZRX010000053.1, forward strand.
ATTAACTCAAAAAAAATTCAATTTGCAAAAAGTGTTTTAGAGAAGTATGGGACTGTATATACTGTTGCTCCACTAGTTGAACAAAGTGCTAAATCAATGGCATTGACTATTGGAGGATTTATATTTCATAAAATTGATGAGTTCAATTATAGTATTGAAGGTACCCCTGTTGATTGTATAAATTTCTCTTTAGGCGGGTTAAACTTAAGACCTGACATTGTTGTATCAGGGATTAATGATGGATATAATTTGGGATTTGATACTAAATATTCAGGAACATTAGGAGCTTGTTTTCAGGCGCAGTATTTTGGATTTAAAACCATTGCTTTTTCATCAGATAATAAAGGAATTGATATGGTTAAGAGTGAGTTTGAAAAGACACTAAAATATATATTTGATAATAACCTGTTATCTGAAAGTTATACTTTGAATGTTAACTTTCCAAAAGAGAGTTTAAAAGAAGTAAATGGGATTTTACATACAGAATTATTTTATCAAAAGTATGAGTATAAACCTGAGATGATTAATAATAAATATATTCCGAATAGAATAATAGTTAGAACAGAAAATCTTCCAAAAAATTCAGACGCATACGCTTATAGAAAAGGATACACCTCAATTTCAAAATTAATATTTTAGATAATCTACATTTTGTAGATTATTTTTTTGCTTAAATTGTCTTTACGTGCTTTAACTCTATAAAGTGATAACGATTACATCAAACTGCCAGTTTTGTTTTGAGCTTTTAATTATTTTTTGGTATAATTAGTATAGAGAAATATAAGTACTTTATTTATTGGTTATTATACATCTTTACTGAGGAGTGATTTTATGAAGAAAATATTATCGGGAAATGAGGCAGTTGCAAGAGGTGTTTATGAAGCTTCAGTTCATTATGCATCAGCATATCCAGGAACTCCAAGCACTGAGATATTACAAAATATTTCTAGATATGAAGGCATTATTGCTGAATGGGCATCTAATGAAAAAGTTGCTTTAGAAACTGTTATTGGTGCCAGCATTGCTGGAGGTAGAAGTTTTGCTTCTATGAAACATGTAGGTGTAAATGTTGCTGCGGATCCTTTATTTACTTTTGCATATACAGGTGTTACCGGAGGATGTGTTTTAGTTACAGCAGACGAACCGGGAATGCATTCAAGTCAAAATGAACAAGATAATAGGAATTACGCTAAATTTGCAAAAATACCAATGCTAGAACCTGCGAATAGCCAGGAATCAAAAGATATGATAGTTGACGCTTATGATTTAAGTGAAGAGTTTGATAGTGTAGTATTGTTTCGTATGACAACAAGAGTTTGTCATTCTAAAGGACTTGTTGAACTTGGAGAAAAAAAGGAAGTAAAAATCATACCTTATGAGAAGAAATTTGATAAATATGTTTCAGTACCATCGATTGGTAGAAAACTAAGACATAAAGTTGAAGATAGATTAAATAAATTAAAAGAATACTCAGAAACATCTAAATGGAATTACGAAGTAGATAACAAATCTAATATTGGAGTAATAGCATCTGGTATTAGTTTTGAGTATGCTCAAGAAGCATTTAGAGATACTGTTTCATACTTGAAATTAGGATTTACAAATCCATTACCTAAAAATCTTATTTCTGATTTTTGTGACAAGTATGACAAAGTATATATAATTGAAGAAAATGATCCTTATATTGAAGAATTTGCTAATGGATTAGGGAAAGATATTATTGGGAAGGATTTATTTCCATATTATGGTGAAATGACTCCTGATGTAATAAAAAGATGTGTCTTAAGTGAAAATATTGATGGAGTAGAAATTGATGAAGAATTATTTGTTGGAAGACCACCTACATTTTGTAGTGGTTGTCCTCATAGAGGGTTCTTCTACGAACTAGGAAAAAAACGTAAGCAAATAATAGTATCAGGAGATATTGGTTGTTATAGTCTTGCCGTAGGAGAACCGTATAATCTTATGGACTGGTTAATATGTATGGGTGCATCGTTAAGTAGTGGACATGGAGCACAAAAGATATTAGATTTAGATCCTGATAATAAGAAAAGAGTAGTATCTATATTGGGAGATTCTACATTCTTCCATACAGGAATTAACTCATTAATTAATACTGTTTATAATGGTGGGAACACAATAAATGTAATATTAGATAACAGAACTACAGGAATGACAGGGCAACAAGATAATCCAGGTAGTGGGTATAAACTACAAGGTGAAGTTTCAACAATATTAAATATTGAAGCAATGGTTAAAGCAATAGGGATTAAGCACGTAAGAAGAATTAATCCTAATGATTTACAATTAGTTAAAGATACAATTAACTGGGCATTAGAACTCGATGAAGCTTCAGTTATTATTACTGATTGGCCATGTGTTCTTAAGAAAAAATATCGTGAAGAAGATTATGATCATTATAATGATATGTGGAAAACAAAAGATATCGTTATTGAAGATAAATGTACAGGTTGTAAAGTTTGTCTTAAAACAGGTTGTCCTTCTTTAATATTTGATGCAGAAAATAAAAAGGTAATTATTGATTCTAACTCATGTGTTGGATGCGATGTATGTTTACAAGTTTGTCCTTTCGATGCAATTGTTAAGGAGGGATCTCATGAGTAATTCAATTAAATTTGTTGGAGTTGGTGGACAAGGTACTATTTTAGCTGCTAAAATTATGTGCACAGTTTTAATTAATGCAGGTTATGATGTAAAAATGAGTGAAATTCACGGAATGAGCCAACGAAATGGTAGTGTATCATCTGAGGTTAGGTATGGTGACAAAGTTTATTCACCAGTAATTGAAAAAGGAACTGCAGATTATTTGATTTCTTTCGAACAGATGGAAGCAGCAAGAAAAATTGATTATTTGAAAAAAGACGGAGTTCTAATAGTGAATAATCATAAAATAAATTCTATGGTAACATTAAATGGAAAAGTTCCATATCCAAAAGATATCCTAAAAGAAATGGAAAACAAAGTAAAAACTTACAAGTTAGAAGCACAAGAAATTGCTTTAGAACTTGGCAACATAAAAGTAGTAAATTTGGTTATGCTTGGGGCATTATCAAAATTACTAGATTTAAAACCATTAAATTGGGAAGAAGCTATAAAAGAAAGTGTTAAACCGCAATTTTTGGAGATAAACTTGAAGGCCTTCATGCTAGGAGTAAGTCAGGTAAAATAAAGAAATACCTCCTATAAAAAAACCATCATTAATT
>JAOZRX010000090.1 GCA_029939945.1 Candidatus Izemoplasma sp.
ATGAGTTAAGAGAAGAAATAAAAAAAGATAAATACAATGGAAGAAAAAAAATAGGCGCTTTTTCAGCTGCTTCGAATATTTCAGGAATTAGAAGTGATGTATTTGCTTTAGCAAGAGTTTTGCATGAATATGATGCTTTAGCAGTTTTTGATTACGCAGCTAGTGCACCTTACGTTGATATAAAATTATATGATGGTACTGACTATTTAGACGCTATATATTTTTCACCACATAAGTTCGTAGGAGGACCGGGAAGTAGTGGTATATTAATCATTAATAAGGATATTTATGAAACTACTTATCCCCCAACTGTTGCAGGTGGTGGGACTGTAGATTATGTTAGTAATGCTGGATATGAATTTACCGAAGATGTTGAGACAAGAGAAAAGGCAGGTACACCAGGGATTCTTCAGATAATTAAGGCATCTCTTGCTATGGAGTTTAAAGAGGAAATAGGTGTAAAAAATATAGAAGAGATTGAGCAAAAGTATATAACCAAAATGATGGATAGATTCAAAAAAAATAAGAATATTAAAATACTTGGGCCATTAGATCCAACTAAAAGAGTTAGTATATTATCATTTAATATAGATCACGATGGAAAGTATTTACACCATCGCCTTGCTTCAATGCTTCTAAATGACTTATTTGGTATTCAATCTAGAGCAGGATGTGCATGCGCTGGTCCTTATGGGCATACCCTATTGGGAATAAATGATGAGTATTCTGAGAAATTTAGAAGTGCAATAAAAGAGGGGATAGGATGCTTAAAACCAGGTTGGATAAGGATCAATCTTCATTACTTAATGACGGAAGAGGATGTTAATTTCATAATTGATGCAATTGAATTTATCGCTAACTATGGTTATTTATACTTGCAAGAGTATTCCCTAGATATCAAAACAGGTGATTGGAGACATAATACATATAATTTTGAGAATATTACTGTATCCCAATTTGGTATAAAAACTGCTTTTGAATTAGAGAAGAAAGACGTTTTCAAAAAGATTACAATTGATACTGCCTTTGAGTATAAGAAGTATTTAAAAGAGGCAGAATCATATAGTGGCAAATTGTTGAAAACATATTCAGGTCATTATAAAAAACTTACTAGAAGTAAATATGAAGAATTAAGATGGTTTAATTTCATTTACGACTGGTCTGCGATGGATGTTAAATAGCGAACATCACATGCTTATAGTAATAAGTTACAACTAAATTCGGTATAATGAGTGAATTGATAGGATGTTAGTAGACACAAAGTGTTACATGTGTCTATTAACATCTTTTTGTATACTTAAAGAAATGAGTATATTCTACACCGTATATAGACAAAACTTGAGATTTTAATAGTATTGATTATTATAATAATCTATGTACTTAGTTTATTTATATTTCTTAATATTTAATTGTGTAGTATAATATAGGAAGTTAAGATTAGAGGTGATTTAATGAATGTAATTGACATTATTAAAACCATAATAATTGGTATTGTTGAAGGAATAACTGAATGGTTGCCAATTAGTAGTACAGGACATATGATTTTAGTTGATGAATGGATCAATTTAAATATGAGTGACGCATTTAAAGAAATGTTTTTAGTTGTTATTCAGTTAGGTGCAATACTGGCAGTAGTTGTATTGTTCTTTCATAAATTAAATCCCTTGTCTAAGAGAAAAAGCAAGTTAGAAAAGAAAGAAACTTATGAGATTTGGCTTAAAGTAGTTATCGGTGTATTACCAGCTGCGGTTATTGGATTAATATTTGATGATTGGTTAAATGATGTTCTTTATAACTATGTTACAGTAGCTGTAATGCTTATA
>JAOZRX010000091.1 GCA_029939945.1 Candidatus Izemoplasma sp.
CTCTTGATTTGTTACCTCATATTTTCCTATATCAAAATCATGAGTTAATGTTACCGTATGTACTGGTGTTGTAACTCCAATTTGTCCCATCTCAAAACTACCTGATGGGATGGTGATCATTTCAGACCCGCTCGAAGATGTCTCAAAAGTGATACTCTGAATATCTTCAAGATTATAAGTCGTTGTTCCGCTTCCAGTTTCAATGTTTATTGTGCCTGCATAAATTATACTTAAAAATGATAAGCATAATATCAGTAATCTTCTCATTATTGTATTCTCCTGTATTTCATTATCCGTTTCGGTTCAATATTCGGTTGAATGTACGCCCAGATATTATTTTATTAAAACCATACGATTTATTTTACTTGATTCATTAAGAGTTACTTTTGTAAAGTAAAAGCCACTTGAGGCTGATTGTGATGAACTATTTTTCCCGTCCCAGTTTAGCTTATAACTTCCAGCACTGACTACTTTATTCATTAATTTTCGTACAAGTTCACCTTTTTGGTTGTAAACAGAAACTTCAACTTTACCTGATTTAGAAATATCAAAACTGATATTTGTGGAGGGATTAAAAGGATTTGGATAGTTTTTCAAAAGTGAAATGGGAATTTCTTTTAATAATTGTTTGTCATCATCAATAATTGATGTACTGGTAAAAGCAATCACAATCACAATCACATCAGATAAATTATACTCATCAGTGGAATTATTTGTTTTCATAATTTTCATAACATCTGTTTCGCTTACTCCTCCAAATGTAATGTTCACATCTGATGAAATGTCATACTCATCCATCGTACCATCAGTTTTGTGTATTTTCATTATTTCTATACTGAAAGAAACTGTAAACAAAAGAAACGAAAGTAGTACTGTCAACTTTTTCATAAGTTTTTATCCTCTTTTGGCTTAAATAAATTATTATGCTTATTGTTTATATATATATATTTAAACAGTATACTACAAATATAATATAATCCTATTTTTTGTTTATTTCTCTCCCCTTTTGATGTTTTATTCCACTTTGCAGTTAGGGGAATTGATTGTGCATAACATATCAAGTTGTAGAACAAATATAACATGGAGAAGCAAAAACTTCTCCATGTTAGTTGTATTTTTTTTAAAATTACTTATCCTTGATTAGCATTCCAAAAAGCTTGAGATGAGAAATTAAACACTCCTGGAACTGCCCACTCTGGGTACTGATCTAATAATTTCTGTCTAAAATCATCAAGATCAGTTGCAGTTTCTAGAGCAGTTAAGACAAACTGAAGATAAACAATATTATCATTTGCCATACTAAATTCGGCTAAACCACCATGTCCTGATAGAAATTTATTCTCAGGGTAGTTTAAAATTAGATTATTTAAAGCTTCTATCCAGTTCTCGACATTATTATTACCAAGAAATAGATGGATTTTATCGTATACAACATCATTTACAAACACAGTATTATTTCCGGTAAAATTAATAATAGTATTATAATCAGCTTCACTATCAACTACTAATGAAAGATCAAAAGTTACTTCATCAATTATAGTTATTCCAGCAGGTATTTCTTGGATACCACTAATTGCTCCACCTAAACTAGTAATAACTTCTGCTAAAGCATAAAAATCAATATCTGCAAAAGTTTCTGCACCACCAATATGATCAGGGTGAGAGTGAGAAATAATAACTCTATCAATATCTTTTCCTAAAGCGTCAGTATATAGTTTCATCTCTGCTGAGAAATCATTAGAATTAGTTACATCTAAAATAACAAGTTTATTCTTTGATTCAAT
>JAOZRX010000092.1 GCA_029939945.1 Candidatus Izemoplasma sp.
TATTCTTTCCATTCTTCAGTTATTGATAATATTACATCTATTTCTAAAGGATCAATGTTAGTATTTTTCAAGCAATCTTTTGCTGCTAAATAACTCATTTCTTGTGATCCTTCATCTTTATTAGCATATAATACTTTCTTAATACCTAATTTATTAACGACAGCTTCTTCTGTCCAAATTCCTTTAGTCTTTAAAGCTATCTCTTTTGCACTTAGAAATTGAGAAGGTAAATAGATACCAGTACCAACAATTCCTATTCTTTTATCTTCAGACAAAATATCACCTCCACTAAGTAATAGTTTTTATAATACTATAATCTCATTCCGCCGTTAACACTTAATGTATGTCCTGTAACATATGATGCTTCATCACTTGCTAAAAACATTACTGCATTTGCAATTTCTTCTGGTTGTCCTAATCTTTTTAACATTGTAAGTTTTGCAAATTTATCAAGTAGTTCTTGAGGTACTGTTTTTAAGATATCAGTCATAACATATCCAGGTGATACAGCATTTACTCGTACAGGTACACCTTTACGAGCAAATTCTTTGGCCCATGTTTTTGTAAGTCCAATCATTCCAGCTTTAGTAGCTGCGTAGTTTGCTTGGCCAATATTTCCATATTCTCCAACAACACTACTAATATTAATAATTGATCCTCCACCACTTATTTCCATATGTGGTCCAATATGTCTTACTAAGTTAAAGATTCCTTTTAAGTTAACATCTACTACTATATTCCATTGTTCATCTGTCATTTTTCTAGTCATTGCGTCTCTTGTAATACCAGCGTTATTAACTAAGATATCAATTCTTCCATATTCTTCGACAACTTTGTCGAAGAATACTTTACAAGCTTCACTGTCTGCTACATTTAAGATATGATTTTTAACATTATCATTTTGATAAGATAATTCTGTCATATCAGCAACAATTACTTTTGCACCTTCACTTGCTAATTTTAATGCTATTTCCATTCCAATACCTTTTGCTCCACCAGTTACTACTGCTACTTTATCTTTTACTCTCATTAGTTTACCTCCACATTCTTAACTATAATCGCAGTTCCCATTCCTCCACCAATACATAAAGATGCAAGACCATATTTAGTTTTTCTCTTAATCATTTCATGAATTAATGTTGTTGCGATTCTATTTCCACTTGCTCCAACAGGATGTCCAAGTGCAATAGCTCCACCGTTAACATTAGTTCTTTCTAATATTTCTTCTTTAGTTAAATCATGTTCTTTAACAAGTTCAGCTAATACACCTAAACTTTGCGCAGAAAATGCTTCATTTAATTCTAGTAATCCCATTTCACTTAATTTCATATTAGTATTTTTTAAGACGTTTCTAACAGCAGGTACAGGACCTAGTCCCATATACAGAGGTTCTACTCCACCTTGTGCTATTCCTACTATTTCAACTAAAGGTTTTAAGTTATATTTAACTAATGCTTCTTCACTTACTACAAGCATAAAACTTGCTCCATCATTTATCCCAGAACTATTCCCAGCAGTAACGCTTCCGTCTTTTTTAAAAGCTGCTCTTAATTTTCCAAGTTTTTCTAAATTAGTATTTCTGTTTGGATATTCATCAGTATCTACTACTACTTCACTTCTTCTACTTTTCACAGTTACAGGAACTATCTCTTCTTTGAATTGACCTTTGTCAATTGCGATAATTGCTTTAGTTTGCGATGCAATCGCAAACTCATCTTGCTCTAGTCTTGTAAGACCATATTTTTCAACGATATTTTCAGCTGTAATTCCCATATGAACATT
>JAOZRX010000026.1 GCA_029939945.1 Candidatus Izemoplasma sp.
AATTCTGATGGTTTTTTTATAATTTATTATGAAAACAGGCAGAATAACAATGCATATTTGTTATATAAAAATATATACAAAATGATATGAATGAAAGGGTTTTTATGATATTATATATTGTGGTGATACAATACATAAATAAAGGAGTTTAACATGAAAAATATAAAAATTGTAATATGGGGATTTGGTGCCATGGGTAGAGGAATGGCTGAGATGCTTTTAACCAAAAAAGGAGTAGAGATTACAGGAGTTTGTGACCTTCATCCTGATTTAGTTGGTAAGAGTATTTTTAATGTACTAGAGTGTGAAAAGGGTAGTCATTCTGAAGTGATAGTTAGTAAAAATATTGAAGAGTTACTTGATAAGAATAGTTGTGATTTAGTTTTACTTGCAACTGACTCTTATACAAAAAAAGCTTTTAATAAAATGAAGATGATTTTAGAAAAAGGTATCAATGTGATTAGCACAGCTGAAGAAATGGCTTATCCAAAAGCACAAGAACCTGAGCTTTCAAAGAAATTAGATATAGTTGCAAAAGAAAATGGTGTTACTGTTTTAGGAACAGGAATTAATCCTGGATTTATTATGGATTTATTAGTGGTTGCTTTAACTGGAGCAATGACTGATGTAACTCATATTGAAGCGAATAGAGTAAACAGTTTAAGTCCATTTGGACCAGCTGTTATGGAAGAACAAGGTGTAGGAATTACGGTTGATAAATTTATGAGTGGTATTGAAAATCAAACACTTGCCGGACATGTAGGATTTGCTGAGAGTGTTTTAATGATTGCTGATGCAATTGGAATTAAATTAGATAAATTTCAGCAGCAAATGGAACCAATTGTTACATCGGTAGATAGAAAAAGCAAATATGGGGAAGCCTTAAAAGGAAATGTTGCAGGAGTAAATATGACTGGACAAGGATTGGTGAACGGAGAAGTATTTATTAATATGAAACATCCTCAACAAATTGAACCAGAACTTGAGGGAACACATACTGGAGATTATATTATTCTAAAAGGTACTCCAGAAATTAACATGGCAATATCTCCCGAAATAGACGGAGGTATAGGAACAATAGCTGTATGTGTAAACATGATACCTCATGTTTTGAATTCACGTCCTGGGTTAAAAACTATGATAGATTTACCAGTTCCAAGAGCAATACTAGGCGATATGAGAGACTTGCTCGAAGAATAATAATGAATTCTTAGGAGTGAAAAAATGGATAAAAATTTAAAAGAAAATAAATTTACAGCAAAAAAAACAACAGCAAAAAAACCTGTTTCAAGTAAACCAACAATGGTAAAGAAACCTACTAGCAAGAAGAAAACTGTGGCAAAAAAAACAGCTACTAAGAAACCTACTCCAGACGGAAGAGATTTAAAAACTAAAATGAAAACTACTTCTGAAGATAGTGATTTAAGTACTAAAAAGAAAACTACTACTTTGAAAGCCGAAAAGAAAAAAGCAGTTAAAGCATATGATGACGAAATTGTTAAGGATTTAGAAAAAGAAAAGAAGAAAATCACTGTTGAGAAGAAAGGTTTAAAGAAAAAGAGAAAAGGAAAGATTTTTTATCTAATTTTCTCATTAGCTTTTTATGCTGGTGCATTTTTCTATATTAACAATATTCTTTATGATAATAATGATTTTTTAGAGAGCGCATTATTTGCTTTTGCAGCATTATTTGTTGTCTTTGTTTTTATTCAATTTAATGTTCATATGATTATTGTGAATTTTTTCTGGCTTCCATTTAAATATTTATATGAAGAAATGAAATTGGAACACAAGAAAAAAAGGGGAAGACCTTCAAAAAAATCAAAAAAATTCACTGTTAAAAAATATAAATCTACTCTTACATTATTATTATATATAATGATAATAATTATATTTGTAGGTGCAGTATTGAGAAATGGGATAGTAGATAAAGATAAGATTTTGGTGATTATCACACAATCATCTGTTACTTTATTTGTCCTATTAATTATTATTTGTTCTTGGCAATACTTATTCAATATTCTTCCTAGAATTTTGAATAAGTCTATAGATGCTAAAAACGGCTTTATTTTAACATTATCAGGGACAGTTATGGTAATATTTTTAATGCTTAATATTTTTGGAATAGCTAATCTTAAAGAGGTAATGATATTTATTCTAATAATTGGATTTATTGCTTTATTAGGTGTTAATTTAAATATGATTGTTGGAGAAATCAATATCTTCCAGAATTTAAGAGAAAGACATTCATCAACCGTAACAAGAGCAGTATTTTTAATTTTCTTTGCATTTCATGTATATGTAATTTTGTATGCAAGTGTAATCGCATATTCCATATATCAATGGAATCCTGATGCTTATAATTTTGCATATCCAACATATGAAAATGAAGTTTTTGATTTATATGATGGATCTGGAAATGTAGTCGATGAAGTATATGACGCTACAGGTAATCCGATTGATGAAGTATATAATGCATTTGGTGATTTATTGACAGACTATTATGATATAGATGATTATCCAATCAGTATTGTATATGATTCAGCTGGAAATATAATTTTTGAATACTATAATGCAGATAATCAACAGATTCAGTTCTTGTATGATGTACATGGAGCAATGGAGAATAATTACTTCTATCAAAATGGGACACTAGTTGGAGTAATGGAAATCGAGCAAGGACATACATATGCAGATTTCCTATATTATTCTGTTGTAACAGTATCTACGTTAGGGTATGGTGATATAACACCTTCTTCTAATTATAATATAGCAATGGCGTGGGGTGGATTCCTTAGTTTTTATGGGTTTACATTTTTCGCATTGTCAATTGGATTTGTTAGTAATATAGCAATCGAAGGTATCACAACTACTAGAAAGGATTGATTTTCATGATTGACAAAGGTACTTATGTACGAATAAGAAAAACAATTTTAAAACCGGAAGAGAGATCAGATAATTTACCAGAAGATACAAAAAAAGTTCCATTTAAAATGTGGATTAAAGGGTATCTTATGGAAGATAGTGATTTATTTGATATAGTTAATATAAAGACAATTACTGGCCGTAGCGAAACTGGTCGTTTAAAAGAAGCAAATCCTCCATATAAGCATTCATATGGTGATTTTATCCCTGAAATATTAACATTAAGAGATATTATTAAAAGAGATATACGTGGTGAAAATCATGAATAATACATATCAAAATTTAATGAATCGTAAAAATGAGATTATGAAGAAATCAGTTGGATTAGATTACGAGAAATATGAACTCGAAGGTATTGGATTTGATTTTGAATTAATGATGAATGATCAAGGATATAATATTGAAAAAATAAAGCAAATTCAAAAAGAGAATATGGTAGGAAACACACCATTAATAGAATTGAAAAATATAACTTATTATGCTAGAAAATATGCTAAACCAGGATTTGGAGCTAGAATATTTTTAAAAGATGAAGCAGCTAATATTAGTGGATCGTTTAAAGCTCGAAGAGCAGCTTTGTCAGTTAATCAAGCAAAAAAACTTGGATATAAAGGAATTATTGCTGCGACTAGTGGAAACTATGGAGCAGCTGTAGCGGCTTTGGCTGCAAAAGAAGGATTAGAATGTATAATTGTCCAAGAATGTTTTGATTCTAAAAATATTAGCCAGCCAGAGATATTAGAAAAAGCTAGAAAATGTGAAGCGTATGGTGCTGAGGTTGTACAATTATCAGTTGGACCGGAATTGTTTTATTCGTTCTTGAAGTTAGTTGATGAAACGGGATATTTCAATGCTTCTCTTTACTCTCCATATGGAATTAAAGGTATTGAGACTTTAGGACATGAAATTGCTGAAGAGATAATGGAAAAGGTTGGAAAATTTCCAGAGGCTGTAATTGTTACTAATGCTGGCGGAGGTAATTTAACTGGTACAGCAAGAGGATTGAAGGATGCAGGAGCATTAGATACTTTGGTCATTGGAGCGAGTGTTAATCTTTATGGATTACATATGGCTTCAGATTATGATTTTAATCGTAAATCATTTACAACAGGACATACAGGATTTGGAATCCCATTTGCTGTTTTTCCAGACAGATCAGATGTTCCTAGAAGTGCAGCAAGACCTTTACGATATATGGATAAATATGTAATGGTAAATCAAGGAAGTGTATTCTATATGACTGAGACATTAGCTATTTTAGAAGGAATGGAAAGAGGACCTGCAGGTAATACAAGTTTAGCTGCTGCATTTAGTCTTGCTCAAACAATGAAAGAAACAGATATTATTGTTGTACAAGAAACAGAGTATACAGGGGCAGGGAAACACTCGCTACCTCAATTATCATTTGCTAGAAAAAATGGAATTGAAATAAAGTTTGGTAACCCGATTGATGAAATTCCGGGGAAAAATATAATACTACCTAAGAATGGAAGTTATTTAAAACATCAAGATATAGATATTAATGAATTAAAAAAATCATATTTAAAAAGATTCAAAGATGTAGATTTATCATCAAATGACTATAAATATTTATGTGAAGAGTTAAGAATTGACATAAGCGAAGTAAAAGACTTAATGAAGTAGGAGGTAACTATGAAAGAACGTATTGATGACTTTGAGAACAGAAGAGAACATCTCAAAGATATGAGCAGCATAGAATTAAAAGAATACTTTATGAAACTCTCAGAGGAAATGATAGAGCCTCTATTAGATTTGGCATATAATAATACTTCGAAATCGATTGAAAGAAGTGTTCTTTTACGAATGGGCTTTTCAAGTATAGACGCAAAAGTGATTGTGAATGTATTAGCTGAACAAAATCTTTTAAGAAAAGGTGCTGGTCATTGTGTTTATATTTTGTCAAAAAACAAAAAAATCAGCATTCAAGAAGCTGGAGAATTAATAAAAAATGGCGAAGAAATAGAATATATAATGGAGATTTTCGAGTAATGGACAAACTAAAACCTAATGTCAAATTAGATATTAGAGAAATCCTTAAAGATATTAAAAACTATCATCCTAAACGCCGAGGATGGATATGGAGAGATATATCACCACAACAAATTGGAGAGTTTAAATATATCCAAGCTAGTCCTGGACTAAAGAATTTTATTCCGCTTCCAAGTGCAAGAAATATAGGGAATATAGATCCTCAACCAGACGCTGTTATTACAACAGAAATTGCTTCTGGAAGATTTGAAGACGATATTAGAAGAATGAGAATGGCAGCTTACCATGGTGCAGATCATATTATGGTTATCAGAACTGCAGGACAGTCTCATTTTGATGGATTATTAGAAGGAACTCCTCAAGGAATTGGAGGTATTCCTGTAACTAGAAAGCAACTTCGAGCACAAAGGAAAGCATTAGACATAATTGAAGAAGAAGTTGGAAGACCTATTAATTATCATTCATATGTTTCAGGAGTTGCAGGGCCTGAAATAGCTGTTTTATTTACTGAAGAAGGAGTTAATGGAGCTCACCAAGATCCTCAGTATAATATTTTATATAGAAATATTAATGCTATAAGAAGCTTTGTAGACGCAGCTGAAAGCAAAAAGATTCTTGCTTATGCAGATATAGCACAAATTGATGGTGCACATAATGCAAATGCAACTGCAAGGGATGCATGGAAAGTTATGCCTGAACTGTTAGTTCAGCATATTATTAATTCTATGTTCAGTGAAAAAGTAGGAATTAAGAAGGAAAATATTTGCCTTTCTACTGTTCCACCTGCAGCATCACCTACACCTGACATTAAACTTAATTTACCTTACGCTGTTGCATTGAGGGAATTTTTTAGCGACTATAAAATGAGAGCTCAAATGAATACAAAGTATATGGACTCTTCTACTAGAGAAGCAACTGTTACTCATGTATTAAATTTATTGATATCAAGGTTAACAAGTGCTGATATTCAAAGTACAATTACTCCAGATGAAGGAAGAAATGTTCCATGGCATATCTACAATATAGAAGCACTAGATACAGCTAAACAAGCATTGATTGGAATGGATGATTTATTATCTATGGTCAATCTTAAGGATGAAGGATATTTACAAGATAAAAAACGTGAAATTCAAGAACGATCTATTTTAATGATGGAAGAAATTATTAAAATGGGAGGTTATTTCAAAGCTGTCGAAGCAGGTATGTTTGTAGATAGTGGAGAATACCCGGCTAGAAATGGTGACGGAATTAGCAGAGATATAAATGGGGGAGTTGGAGCAGGTTCTGTAATTAAAAGAGATAAAGATTATTTTGCTCCTGTAACTGCACATTATGGATATAACAATGTTGAACAATACAGTAAAGAGCATGTTGACGATCCAGCGGCTTTAATTGATGGTTGTACATTTGAAAAACCAGAAATGATTAAATTTATAGATGAATTAGATGAAACAGATAATGTTTATTTAAGACTTGATAAATCAGAAGAATATCGTTCTGGGAACTTATTAAAACCAGAGGTGGAATGGCTAGGAGACGGTACTGTAGTAGTAGATTTATTCTTTTCTGCAAATGAAAGAATCTCAGAAGCAGCTGCATTAGAAACTGGAGCTAAAATGAATTTGAAAAATGTCGAAGTTATTCACAAGGAAATTTTACATCCAAGTGAAGGAACTAGAATTCAAATAAAAGGAACATTTGATTTTGATATTGAGATTGATAAATTAGTTTTACCTGAAATTATTAAGATGCATACAGAAGATGAGATTCTTGATTATGTTAAAAAGAATCCAATGAAAGTTGTAGCAGGTACAGCTGGAAATGATGAACATAGCGTAGGAATTAGAGAAGTGCTAGATATAAAACATGGTGGAATTGAAAAATATGGAATCAAATATGAGTATCTTGGGACAAGTGTTCCAATAGAAAAATTCGTGGATGCAGCAATTGAAACAAAATCAAATATCATCATGATGTCTACAATAATTTCACATGATGGGATTCATTATAAAAGTATGAAGAAACTGCATAACTATGCAGTTGAGAAGGGGGTTCGTGACAAGTTAATTCTTATTTCGGGGGGTACTCAAGTAACACCGGAAATTGCTAGAGAAAATAATATGGATCAAGGATTTGGAAGAGGAACAAAAGGAATTCAAATTGCTAGTTTTATTTTGGATAGACATAAAGAGATAAATAATAAAAATGAAAATTGATGTTCTAGTTGCCGAAATTGGTTCAACGACAACAATTGTTAATGCATTTAATATTTACAATCAGTATCCAAAATTCCTTGGTAGGGGTGTCGCAAATACTACAGTAAGTACAGATGTAGTTGAAGGACTTCAATTAGCAATTGAGGAGCTTTCAAAATATCTAAAAGCTGATAAAATTGAGTATAATGAAATGTTTGCCTCAAGTAGTGCAGCTGGTGGACTGAAGATGACAGTTCATGGTCTTGTATATGAAATGACAGTTAGAGCCTCGAAAGAGGCTGCTTTGAATGCTGGAGCAAACATACATTTTATAACAGCTAATAAAATTACTAAGAGAGATCTTGAAAAAATAAAAGAGATTAACCCAAATATAATTCTTATAGCTGGTGGAACTGATTATGGAGAAAAAGAGACTGCTTTGCATAATATAAAAAAAGTATTAGAATTGGATTTAAAAATTCCAATAATTTATGCAGGAAATATTGAGAATCAAGATGAGATAAAAAAACACTTTATTGATATGAAAAAAGAAAAGTATTTAAAAATTGTTGAAAATGTATATCCTCGAGTAGATTATCTAAATATTCTTCCTTTGAGAAAAACTATCTATGAAACATTTGAGGAAAATATAATTCACGCAAAAGGAATGAATCGTATTTTTGATATGGTAAATCAAAAAATCATGCCTACTCCTGGAAGTGTTATGGAGTCTACAATGATTTTAAGTGAAAATCTTGGTAACATTATGACAATTGATGTCGGTGGAGCTACAACAGATATTCACTCAGTTTCGATTCCGAGCGACGATTTTATTGAATATCAAGAGGGAGAACCTCGCTTTAAGCGTACAGTAGAAGGAGATTTGGGAGTATTTATTAATCATAGAAACGTTTTAAAATTGTTCAAAAAAAATGAAATAAATAGTTTAATTACAATATCAAATAAAAATTTAGATAAATTATTAGTAAATTACACATATATACCAAAAACAGATAAGCAAAAAGATTTTGTTTTTGAATTAACAAAGAAATGTTGTGAAGTTGCTCTTGATAGACATGTCGGTGATTTGAGAAAAGTTTTCACTTCATCGGGATTAAAAATTATTCCTGATGGTAAAGATTTGACACAAGTACAATATATAATTCTTACAGGTGGAGCTTTGATAAACCTTGAAGATGCAGAAAATATTATTTTGAATTATATAAAAAAGAATCCAACTAAGCTTTTACCAAATAAAAATGTTATAATTTTAAGAGACTATGATTATGTTTTAGCTTCTGCTGGAGTGTTATCATTAGTATATCCTGAAGCAGCAATAAAACTTCTTAAAAAATCATTGAGAATAAGGTGATGATATGTATCCTAGAATTATTATCAATAAAGAGAAATTCAGACATAATCTAAAATATATGCTCAATAGTTGTCATGATAGAGGACTAACTATGATGGCTGTATCAAAGGTCTTTTGTGCTGATCATGAATTAATAAATATCATGGTAGAAGAGCAAGTTGATTATATTGCAGATTCTAGAATTGAAAATCTTACTGGAATTTCTTCTGTAATTCCAAAAGTTCTTTTAAGATTACCATCAATTGGAAAAACTGATCAAGTCGTTAAACATTCTGATATTTCTCTTAATTCCGAAATTGCAACAATCAAAGCATTAAACAAGAGTGCAGAAATATTGAATAAAATTCATGGGATTATCTTGATGATTGATTTAGGAGATTTAAGAGAAGGAATATTTGATGAGGAAGAAGTATCTGATACTGTTAAGAAGATTTTGAAGTTGAATAATATCAAGTTAAAGGGTATTGGAACAAATCTTACTTGTTATGGAGGAGTTATACCTACACCTAAGATACTTCAAAAATTAGTTGATTATAAAAATATGATTGAGAGTGAATTTAATATCTCTTTAGAAATAATTAGTGGTGGTAATTCAAGTAATATTGAGTTGCTATTGGCTAATAGAATACCTGAAGGAATTAATAATATTAGATTAGGAGAATCGATTGTTTTGGGGCGTGAAACTGCGTTTGGTAATTATTTAGATAATACTTATGCTGATGTTTTCACTCTAGAAACCGACATAATTGAAATCAAAGAAAAACCAAGTATACCTATTGGAGATATTGGGATGAATGCATTTGGCAAAGTTCCTATATTTTCAGATAAAGGAATATCTTTAAGAGCAATTTTAGCTGTAGGAAATCAGGATGTAGATTATAAAGAATTAACTCCATATGATACTGTTGATTTGATAGGATCAAGTAGTGATCATATTATTGTGAATATAGGTGATACACATAATATATACGAAATTGGAGATACGATGTTATTTAGATTAACTTATGCATCTATTTTAAGTTTAATGACTTCTAAATATGTCACAAAATATTATGAATAAATATTATAGAAATACTTATGCTGAAATTAATCTGGAGAATATTTATAAGAACTATCAAAGTATTCAATCTCTAGTTAATGGGAAGATAGTTATTCCCGTTGTAAAGGCAAATGCATATGGACATGGAGTCTTTGAAGTAGTAGAATATTTGGTGGATAAAGGAGTTAACTACTTTGCTGTTTCTTTACTTGAAGAAGCTTTAGAGTTAAAAGAGAAATTTAAGAATATTGAAATTTTAGTAATGGGAGTTGTCGATAGAACACAATTTAAAATTGCATCAAAAAATAATATTACAATTACCATTAGCAACTTCGATCAATTGAAAAAAATAGATGATTTTTCTTCACCACTTAAGGTTCATTTAAAAATTGATTCAGGTATGAACAGATTAGGTTTCAAAAAAGAAGATGAAATTATATCTTCTTTCAATATTCTGAAAAATCATAATACTATCAAATTAGAGGGTATATACACTCACTTTTCTACCGCTGATGGAGATAAAAAGTATTATGATATGCAATTAAATAGATTTGAATTGATTGTCAAACTTCTTGATTATGATTTTAAGATGATTCATGCCTCAAACTCAAGTTCAATGATAAAATACGAAAAAGAAATAAATTTTACTACTCACACAAGACTTGGAATAAGTCTTTACGGACTTACTTTGGATAGTGAAACAAAGTTTCTTAATAATACATATAAATTAATCTCTCATATTTCAGAGATTAAACATTTAGAACCCGGTGATAAGGTTGGATATGGAGCAGTATATACCGCTTTAGAAAAGGAAATAATCGGTATTTTACCAATCGGATATGCAGATGGATTTATTAGACAAAATCAAGATGGTTTTGTAGAAATAAAGAATAAAAGATATAGAATTATCGGAAGAATATGCATGGATCAAATGTTTATAAAAATTGATGATCATGTCTCTATAAATGATAAAGTTATTTTATTTGGAGGACTAATATCTATTGATGAAGTTGCTGAAAGACTTGATACAATAAATTATGAAATAATTTGTCAGATTACTTATCGAGTTCCTAAAATATATATTAAATAGAAAGGAGTAATCATATGAAAATCAAAGTATTTTCTGAAATTGGAAAACTTAAAACAGTTCTTTTACATCGACCTGGAAAAGAACTAGAGAACTTAACGCCTGATTTGCTTGAAAGATTACTTTTTGATGATATTCCTTATCTTAAAGTTGCTCAAGAAGAGCATGACGAATTTGCTAGAATTTTAAGAGAAAATGGAGCAAATGTTTTATATATTAAAGATATGGTTATTGAAGCTTTAGAGAGTCATTCTGAAGTTAAGTCTAATTTTATTAATCAGTTTATTGAAGAGTCCTTAATTCTATCTAAATCGGTTAAAGCGGCTATATATAAGTATTTAATTGACTTAGATAATAAACAACTTGTGGAACAAATGATTGAAGGTATAAGAACAAAGGATATTACAATTAAGGATCGTGTTTCTATTATGGATATGTTAGAAGATGAATATCCGTTTTACACAGATCCAATGCCAAACATTTTGTTTCAGCGAGATCCTTTCGCAAGTATTGGAAACGGAGTTGCAATTAACAATATGTTAACAAGTACAAGACAAAGAGAAACAATATTTAGTGAATATATGTTTAAATACCATCCAAGTTTTGAAAATGAGGAAATTCCATTTTATATTAATCGAAATAATCGATACAATAGTGAAGGTGGAGACTTTCTTGTTCTTAATAAAAATACTCTAGCAATAGGTATTTCAAAAAGAACAGATCCTAGAGCGATTGAAAAACTTGCAATTAAATTATTTAAAGAATATTCAACTTTTAAAACTATTTTAGCTTTTAATATCCCCAAAACAAGAGCATTTATGCACTTAGATACTGTATTTACACAAATTGATTACGGAGTATTTACAATTCATCCAGGTATATTGAAGGACCTAATAATATTTGAGTTAACAAATGAAGAAGGTATTGTAAAAGTAGCAAAAGTTATTTCAACTTTAGAAGATATATTAGAAAAACATTTGATGCGTCCTATTAAACTTATTAATTGTGGTGGAAGTGATAAAATCACAAGCGGTCGTGAACAATGGAATGATGGAGCAAACACACTTGCTATTGCTCCAGGAACAGTAATTGTATATTCACGAAATCATGTAACGAATAACATATTAAGACAACAGGGAATAAAAGTACTTGAAATTCCTTCAAGCGAGTTATCCCGTGGTAGAGGCGGTCCTCGATGTATGAGTATGCCTTTAGAAAGAGAAGATATTTAATTATAGGAGGAAAACATGAACTTAAAAGATCGAAATTTTATTACTTTATTAGATTTTACATCAGAGGAAATAAACTATTTAATTGATTTATCAGCAAAATTAAAGAAAGAAAAATATGAGGGAAAATCTCATAAACATCTACAAGATAAAAACATAGTACTTCTATTTCAAAAAGACTCAACTAGAACACGTTGTGCTTTTGAAGTGGGAGCGTTAGATTTAGGTATGGGAGTTACATTTTTAGGACCAAGTGGTTCACAAATGAATAAGAAAGAATCTGTTAAGGATACAGCAAGAGTATTAGGCAGAATGTATGATGGAATTGAATTTAGAGGATACAAGCAAAAAGATGTTGAATCACTAGGAGAATTCTCAGGAGTTCCTGTATGGAATGGATTAACTGATAAATATCATCCAACACAAATCTTGGCAGACTTTTTGACAATTAAAGAAGTATTTGGTTATTTAGAAGGAATAAAATTCACTTATATTGGAGATTCAAGAAACAATATGGGTAATAGTTTAATGATTGGTTCAGCTAAATTAGGACTTAATTTCACAGGAGTTGCACCAAGGGCTTTATGGCCAGATCAAGAGCTTATTGATGTATGTTTAGGAATTGCCAAAGATACAGGAGCAACTATTAAGTTTACTGAAGATAAAATGGAAGGTACCAAAGATGTAGATGTTATTTATACAGATGTTTGGGTATCGATGGGAGAACCAAAGGGTGTTTGGAATACTCGTCTTGAACAATTAAATAATTATCAAGTTGATATGAGTTTATTAGTAAATGCTAAAGATTCCGCAATTTTTATGCATTGTCTTCCTGCTTTTCATGATAAAGATACCGACGTTGGAGCTTCGATTTCTGAGGAATTCGGGAATAAATATCCTCGTGTAAAAAATGGAGAAATGGAAGTTACTGATGAAGTTATAGAATCAAAATATTCTGTAGTATTCCAAGAAGCTGAAAACAGAATGCATACTATTAAAGCAGTTATGCTTGCAACATTGAGTGATTCTTATGAGTAGAATAGTTGTTAGTCTAGGTGGAAATGCCCTAGGGAAAAATCCTGCAGAACAAAAAGAATTACTTAAGAATGTTGCCTTCCACATTGTAGAGTTAATTAAAGATGGACACGAAGTCGTCATAGCTCACGGAAACGGTCCTCAAGTTGGAATGATTAATTTATCATTCACAGAATCTACTTCTACACCTGATATGCCTTTCCCAGAATGTGGAGCTATGAGTCAAGGATATATTGGATATCATCTTCAAAATTCAATAGGAAACGAACTTGCAAAACAAAAAATCAAAAAATCAATTGCATCAATTGTTACTCAAGTGGTTGTAGATGAATTTGATCCTGCATTTGATAGACCTACAAAACCAATTGGTAATTTCTATACTCATGAAGAATCAAAAGTACTAGAAAAAACTATGGGTTATGATATGGTTGAAGATGCTGGAAGAGGATATAGAAGAGTTGTTCCTAGCCCTATGCCAATAGATATAAAAGAAATTGATATTGTTAAATCATTATTAAATGAGGGCCATATCGTAGTTACAGTTGGTGGTGGTGGAATTCCAGTTATCAGAAAAGGATATTCATTAGTAGGTGTTCCTTCAGTTATTGATAAAGATAATGCATCAGCAAAATTAGCAGAATTAGTTAATGCAGATATATTAATTATTTTAACTGCAGTAGATAATGTATATATTAATTTTGGGAAAGATAATGCAGAAGCATTACATGAAGTGTCAATTGAAAGATTAGAAACACTAATTGAAGAAAAGCAATTTGCCGAAGGTTCAATGTTACCTAAAATTAGAGCTTCAATCAATTTTGCTCGAAATAAGAAAATATCAGTTATTGCATCTTTAGATAATGCTGAGAAAGCATTTAATTTAGAAGCTGGAACGATAATAAAAGGTTAGTTCATTTGAACTAACCTATTTTTTTAGCGTTATTGTATATCTGTCATAATCTATTAATTTGTCTTTTTTCATTTTAGCTAATTCTCTACTTAACGACGGCCTCTGGACAAATAATTGATTAGCTAACTCTTCTTTTGTCATATTTAGTTTAATTATATTTGTACCTTGTATTCTCCTTTGATGGAATAAATAAAAGAGGATTTTGTCTCTTACAGTATCCTGACTAAGTAATCTACTCTTATAATTTAAGGCATATGATTTATCACTTAGTAATCTTAAAAAGTTCTTAAGTAGATCATTGTCATTGAATAAAAACTTCTTAAAAACTTTGTTTGAGATTAGAGCAACTTTTGTTTTACCTTGCGTGATCAAAGCACCAGGGAAAGTATTGTGTGTTTCAGAAAATATCAAAATATCTCCAAATATTTGCCCTTCTTCAATACTGTTTAATGTAAAGTTATTACCACCAAGAGTATAGGTCTTAATAAGAATTTTCCCCTCAAGGACAATACCTATATAATTGCTAATATCTGATTCCATAGCAAAAGTATAATTATTTGGATAATCATAGATTTCTATTCGGTTAATATCGACTCGAGTATTCTTGAATAATTGGCAGTCTTTCAATCTCATAAAACCACACCTTCTGTAACTCATGTTACATAATCATACTATCATAAAATTCGTTAAAAATATATATTTTCAGAGTTTATTAAATAATATTGGATTTATTTCAAAAAATTTCTGTAAATTAAATTGCATTGTTAGGGCCTTAATGGAGTGCGATTTTCCCTATATATAATATAAGGAAAGAAAGCCATGAAAAAAATGAATAAAAGTCTTGCATAAGATCTTTTTTTTTGATATTATAGTCAAGACTCACGCCAGAGTCAGGCTACGAAGTGGGAGGTTGCTGACACACCGAGAGACGTTGTCTTGATAAATGTGTTGGGTAATTCACACAGAGCAAGTCTATATATCAATATAGGCGAAAGGAGGAAACAATATGGCAGGTCAAAAAATCAGAATTAGATTGAAATCTTATGATCACAGATTATTAGATCAATCAGCACAAAAAATCGTAGATACAGCTAAAAAGACAGGGGCTAAAATATCTGGGCCTATTCCGTTACCAACGGAAAGAGAAATTTTTACGATTCTAAGAAGTGTTCACGTTAACAAAACTTCTCGTGAACAATTTGAAAGACGTACACATAAGCGTCTTATCGATATAGCGGATCCGACTCCAGCTACTATCGACAGCTTAATGCACCTAGATTTACCATCTGGTGTAGATATCATATTAAAATAAATTAGGAGGTGTACTCATGGCCAAAGGTATCTTAGGAACAAAAGTAGGAATGACACAAATATTTAACGAAGAAGGTGTATTAATACCTGTTACTGTTGTAAGTTGTGAACCTAACGTTGTTCTACAAAAGAAAACTATTGAAAATGATGGATATGAAGCAATGCAATTAGGCTTCAAAGACAAAAGAGTTAAATTAGCGAACAAACCAGAACTTGGACATTTCGCAAAATCTAATTCAAAACCTAAGCGCTACTTAAGAGAAATTTCAGGTCAAGAACTTGGTAATTTCGAAGTAGGTCAAGAGATTAGGGTAAATATATTCGAAGAAGGAGAAATAGTTGATGTTACAGGAACTTCAAAAGGTAAAGGGTTCCAAGGTAATATTAAACGTCACGGGCAACATCGTGGGCCAATGAGCCACGGTTCGCATTACCACAGACGTCCTGGTTCAATGGGATCAATTGATCCAAACCATGTAAGAAAAGGTAAAAACTTACCTGGACATATGGGAGTTGAAACAGTAACTATTCAAAATCTAGAAATTGTTAAAGTTGATTTAGAAAGAAACATATTATTAGTAAAAGGTTCAGTTCCTGGACCTAAAAAAGGTGTTGTAATAGTTAGACGTGGAGTTAAAACTAGTGCAATTGAACCTTTAGATCCAGCTAACTATGTTGTCGTAAATGAAGAATCACAAGTAGAAGAAAAAACAGTAGAAGCTCAAGAATAATTATTATCTGAAAGGAGGATTTAAAATGCCAAAAGTTGCATTGATGAATCAAGCGGGGCAAAACATTGGAAAAGTTGAATTAAGTGATTCAGTTTTCGCTGTTGAGCCAAACCAACAAGTTTTATATGATGTAGTTAAAGCTCAAAGAGCTGCGATGCGTCAAGGAACTCATAAAGCAAAAAGTCGTGGTGAAGTTCGCGGTGGTGGACGTAAACCTTGGAAACAAAAAGGTACCGGACGCGCTAGAAGTGGATCAACGAGATCACCAATTTGGGTTGGTGGAGGAGTTGTATTTGGTCCTACACCAAGAGACTACTCAATGAAAGTAAACAAAAAAGTTCGCCGTTTAGCTTTAAAATCTGTTCTATCTATGAAAGTAAATGATGACAAATTTAAAGTACTAGACAACTTATCTTTAGAATCAGTTCAAACAAAAGGAATGGTTGAAGTATTAAACAACTTAAATGTTACAGGTAAAATTATGATTGTTTTACCAGATAACAATGAAACAGTTGCTTTATCAGCTAGAAATATTCCTGGTGTTACTGTTACTACGGTAAGCCATGCTTCTGTATATGAATTAATGATATTCAAAACAGTAGTAACAACAGTTGACGCTGTTAAATTATATGAGGAGGTGCTCGGATAATGTTAGCATCAGAAATTATCAAACGCCCTATCATTACTGAAAAAACAATGATATTAGTTGAAAAAGAAAACAAATACACATTTAGTGTTGAAAAAAGAGCTAATAAGATTCAAATTGCTAGAGCAGTTGAAGAATTATTTAATGTAAAAGTAATTAAAGTAAACAAAATTAATACTACTCCTAAACTTAAAAGAGTAGGACAACATTCAGGTTTCAAGCCTGCCGTTACAAAAGCTATTGTTATGTTAGCTGAAGGCGACAAAATTGAAATGTTTGAAGCATAGTAAATAAAAGGAGGTTATCATTATGGCTTTAATTAAATACAAGCCGACGACACCCGGTTTAAGACACATGACTAAGTTAGATTACGCAGAGATTACTACAGATAAACCTGAAAAATCTCTATTAAAGAAATTGAATAAAAGGTCAGGTCGTAATAACCAAGGTAAAATCACAGTTCGCCATCACGGTGGTGGAGCTAAGAGACAATACCGTATCATCGACTTTAAAAGAAATAAAGATAGTATACCTGGTAAAGTAGCTACTATTGAATACGATCCAAATCGTTCAGCTAATATCTCATTAATTCATTATGCTGATGGAGAAAAAAGATATATTATCGCTCCGAAAGGATTAGAAGTAGGAACAGTTATTGAATCAGGACCAAAAGCAGATATCAAAATTGGTAATGCGTTACCACTTGTTAATATCCCTGTTGGTACAGTAATTCATAATATTGAATTATATCCTGGTAGAGGTGGACAATTAGTTCGTTCTGCAGGAACAAGCGCTCAAATCTTAGGACGTGAAGAAAAATACGTTTTAGTTAGATTAGTGAGTGGAGAAGTAAGAAGAATTTTAGGAGTTTGCCGTGCTACTATCGGTGAAGTAGGAAATGAATTCTACGGATTAGTAACTATCGGTAAAGCTGGAAGAACACGTCATATGGGAGTTAGACCTACTGTTAGAGGTAGTGTTATGAACCCTGTAGACCACCCTCATGGTGGTGGAGAAGGACGTCAACCAATCGGTCGTAAAAATCCAGTTACACCTTGGGGTAAACCAGCCCTTGGATTAAAAACTAGAAATAAAAACAAAGCTAGCAATAAAATGATTGTTAGACGTAAGAAATAGAGAGGAGGAGCTCAAACATGGCACGTTCAATAAAAAAAGGTCCATTCTGTGACGAACATTTAATGAAAAAAGTTGAAAAATTAAATGATGAAAAAAAGAAAAAAGTTATTCAAACTTGGTCACGTAGATCTACTATCTTTCCAGAATTTGTAGGTCATACAATTGCTGTATATAACGGAAGAGAACATATTCCTGTATATGTACAAGAAGATATGGTTGGTCATAAATTAGGAGAGTTCGCTCCTACTAGAGCTACACGTGGACAAGATTCAAAAGATAAGAAAGCTAATAGAAAGTAGAGGGAATATGATGGAATCTAGAGCACAAGCAAAAATGGTACGCATATCTTCTCGCAAAGTGAAATTAGTTATCGATTTAATTAGAGGTAAAAATATTGGAGAAGCATTTGCAATACTTAGATTAACTCCAAAAGCTGCATCACCTGTTGTTGAAAAGATTTTAAAATCAGCAGTAGCTAATGCAGAACATAACTTCAACATGGATGTTGAAAAACTATATGTTAAAGAAGTTTATGTAGGAGAAGGTCCAACATTAAAAAGATTTAGACCAAGAGCTCAAGGTAGAGCAACACAAATCTTAAAAAGAACTAGCCATACTACTGTTGTAGTGGCTGAGAAAGAGTAAAGGAGGGAATCACATGGGTCAAAAAGTAAGTCCAGTAGGACTACGAGTTGGAATTATTAGAGATTGGGATTCTCGTTGGTATGCAGATAAGAATGACGTTGCTGATTTATTACATGAAGATTTAAAAATTCGTGCATTATTAGAAGATGTTTATGTAAACTCATCAGTTTCAAGAATTGAAATTGAAAGAAGTAAAAACAGAGTAATTATTACTGTTAACACTGCTAAACCAGGAATGGTTATCGGTCGTGAAGGTAGTATTAAAAACGCTGTTGTTGCAAAATTAAAAAAATTAACTGGTAAAGATGTTTTCCTGAATGTTAAGGAAATAAAAAGACCAGAAGTTGATGCTCAGTTAGTAGCTGCATCTATGGCTCAACAACTAGAAAATAGAGCATCATTTAGACGTGTTCAAAAAATGGCTATTCAAAGAGCTATTAGAGCAGGAGCAAAAGGATGTAAAACATTAGTTTCAGGACGTTTAGGTGGAGCTGAAATGGCAAGAAGCGAAGGATATAGTGACGGAAATGTACCTTTACATACATTACGTGCAAATATCGATTATGCTGCTGCAGAAGCGACTACTACATACGGTAAACTTGGAATTAAAGTTTGGATCTATAAAGGCGAAATTTTACCTGCTAAAAAAAGAGGAGGGACTAAATAATGTTAACACCTAAGAGAACAAAATATAGACGCCCTCACAGAGTTTCATACGAAGGAGTTGCAAAAGGTGGAACAACAGTTAGTTTCGGAGAATTCGGATTAGCTGCTGGGACAGGAGCTTGGATTACGAATCGTCAAATCGAAGCTGCTCGTATTGCAATGACTAGATATATGAAACGTCAAGGAAAAGTTTGGATTAGAGTATTCCCACATTTAGCAAAAACTGCTAAACCCCTAGAAGTAAGAATGGGATCTGGGAAAGGTTCTCCAGATGGATTCGTTGCAGTTGTAAAACAAAATGTAATTATGTTTGAAATTGCAGGAGTTACTGAAGAAGTTGCAAGAGAAGCATTTAGACTTGCATCTCATAAACTTCCAATTAAAACAAAAATCATAAAAAAAGAAAGTGGTGATTCTAATGAGAGCTAATGAAATTAGAGAATGGGACACTACGAAAATTAATTTAGAAATTGTAGATCTTAAAAAAGAACTATTTGATCTTCGTTTCCAACAAGCGACTGGACAATTAGAAAATACAGCTCGTATTGGAAAAGTAAAAAAAGCTATCGCTCGTATGAAGACTGTTCTTAACGAACGTACAGAGTAAGGCGAGAGGAGAAACTTATGGAAAGAAATAGTAGAAGAGTACTAACTGGTACTGTAGTTTCAGACAAAACTGATAAAACAATTACAGTTATGGTTGAAACTTATAGAAAACATCGTTTATATGGAAAACGTGTTAAACAATCCAAAAAATTTGCAACTCATGATGAAATGAATCAAGCAAAAATTGGTGATGTTGTAAAAATTACGGAAACTCGTCCATTATCAAAAACAAAAAGATTCCGTTTATTAGAAATTATAGATACTAAAGTAGTTATCTAAGAAGAGCTTAAAGAAGGAGGTTCTTAATATGATTCAACAAGAATCAAGATTAAAAGTAGCAGACAACTCTGGAGCTCGTGAAGTCTTGACAATTAAGGTTTTAGGAGGAACTAGACGTAAATATGCTAGCATCGGTGATGTTATTATATGTACAGTTAAACATGCTACTCCTGGTGGAAACGTTAAAAAAGGAGAGATTGTTAGAGCTGTTATAGTTAGAACAAAAAAAGAAGTTCGTCGTAAAGACGGATCTTACATCAAATTTGATGATAACGCTGCTGTATTACTCCGTGAAGATAAGTCCCCTCGTGGAACTCGTATTTTCGGACCAGTAGCTAGAGAGTTACGTGAGGCAGGATATATGAAAATAGTCTCACTTGCTCCAGAAGTAATTTAGGGTAGGAGGTATAATATGAAGATTAAAAAAGGAGACACTGTTAAAGTAATTAGCGGTAAAAACCTTGGTAAAGAAGGTAAAGTATTAAAAGTTTATCCGAAAACTAATAAGGTAATTGTCGAAGGTGTAAACGTAATTAAAAAACATGCTAAACCTACACAAAATAACCCTGATGGTGGAATCATGGAATTCGAAGCACCGTTCCACGCTTCAAATGTTATGTTTGTAGAAAAGAAAACAGGAACTACAAGAATAGGTTACAAAGTAGTTACTGAAACAGTTAAGAAAAAAGAAGTAACAAGAAAAGTAAGATATTCTAAAAAATCTGATGAGGTTTTAGACTAATCAGAAAGGAGGCATTTAGCATATGAATCGTTTACAAGAAAAGTTTCAAAATACTATTCGTCAATCACTTGTTGAAAAGTTTAATTATAAATCAATAATGCAAGCACCAAAGATTGTGAAAATAGTTGTAAATATGGGTGTTGGAGATGCTATCGCAAATTCAAAAGCACTAGATGATGCAGTAGTTGAGTTAACAACATTAACAGGACAAAAACCTTTAATTACACATGCTAAAAAATCTATTGCTAATTTTAAATTAAGAGAAGGAATGGCAATTGGTTGTAAAGTAACATTACGTGGAGAAAGAATGTATCAATTTTTAGATAAATTAGTATCAATAGCTCTACCACGTGTTAGAGACTTCCAAGGAGTTTCTAAGAAAGCATTTGATGGAAGAGGTAACTATACATTAGGTGTAAAAGAACAATTAATATTCCCTGAAATAAATTACGATAAAGTAAACAGAGTAAGAGGGATGGATATTGTATTAGTAACAACGGCTAAAACTGACCTAGAAGGTTTAGAGTTATTAACTCAACTAGGTATGCCGTTCAAAAAATAAGGAGGCTGACTATGGCTAAAAAAGCAATGGTTGTCAAACAACAACGTGGGTCTAAATTCTCTTCAAGAGAATATACTCGTTGTGAACGTTGTGGGAGACCACACGCAGTTTACAAAAAATTTAAATTATGTCGTATTTGTTTCCGTGAATTAGCTTACAAAGGACAAATACCAGGTGTTAGAAAAGCAAGTTGGTAAAAAATATTATTCCAAGAAATTGGAAGGAGGCATTTAGAATATGGTAATGACAGATCCTATCGCAGATATGTTAACACGTATTAGAAACGCAAACCAAATGAAACACGATAAGGTTGATATGCCTGCATCTAAACTTAAAAAAGAAGTTTTAGAATTGTTAAAAAAAGAAGGATATATCACTCACGTGCAAGTAATTAAAGGTAGTGTTCAAGATACATTACGTGTAACTTTAAAATATATGCAAACAGATAGAGTTATAAAAGGATTAAAAAGAATTTCTAAGCCAGGGCTTAGAGTATATGCAAAAACAAGCGAAATTCCTAAAGTATTAAATGGTTTAGGAATAGCTGTGATTTCAACTTCAAATGGTATCTTAACAGATCGTGAAGCTCGCAAACAAAAAGTTGGCGG
>JAOZRX010000093.1 GCA_029939945.1 Candidatus Izemoplasma sp.
GAAAAATAAATGTATATATCGAAGGAGATACAGAAATCTTACCTGGAGCTCAAAAATCTATAAGAGAATTCAAAGCTGCGAATAAAGAAGTATTACTTAGTGGTGGGAAACCAGCAGTTGGTAGACCAGTATTACTTGGTATTACAAGAGCAAGTTTACGTAGTGAATCATTCTTAAGTGCTGCATCATTCCAAGAAATTATAAGAATTCTTACTGATGCTGCAATTAGAGGTAAAGTAGATAGATTAGTTGGATTAAAAGAAAACGTAATTATTGGAGGACTTATTCCTGCAGGTACTGGTATATTAAAAGATACACATTTTGCTTATGAAAAACCAGCACCAGTGGTAATTGAAGAAGAAAATCCATATGCATTAGATGATTTTGAATTTTAATTAAAAAAACAACTACAATTTGTAGTTGTTTTTTATTGAGATTATGGCTAATAAAGAACGTTATAAGTTTCTAAAAAAACATTTCTAAAAAAAGATAACATAACTATTGACACACCTGCATGTGTGTTATATAATAGGTATGCAATTTGGGATTAAATACACGGGGTTTATGGCATAAACCTCTATATTTATGACAAAACTGAACCACCTGGTAGTGTGGAACATATAATGAGAGGAGGAAACCATTAATGCCTACAATCAATCAATTAGTAAGAAAAGGTAGAAAATCTAAAATTACGAAATCAAAATCACGTCACTTAAATGTTGGGTATAACTCAATCA
Source organism: Candidatus Izemoplasma sp. (assembly GCA_029939945.1). GTDB lineage: Bacteria > Bacillota_I > Bacilli_A > Izemoplasmatales > Izemoplasmataceae > JAFGXW01. The sequence goes on from JAOZRX010000093.1 coordinate 738, forward strand.
AGAAAATAATGACTGATACAAAAAGTCCCCAAAAACGTGGTGTTTGTACACGTGTTGGGACAATGACACCAAGAAAACCTAACTCAGCGCTAAGAAAATATGCTCGTGTTAGATTATCTAACGGTATCGAAGTAACTGCATACATCCCTGGAGAAGGACATAAACTACAAGAACATAGTGTTGTGTTAATCCGTGGTGGTCGTGTTAAAGACTTAGCTGGAGTAAGATATCACATCGTACGTGGTACATTAGATACTACAGGAGTTGAAGGAAGAAAACAAAGTCGTTCTAAATACGGAACAAAAAAAGCATAATATAATTTAAAATAAATTAAAAATTCGAGAGGAGGAATTAATTATGCCTCGTAAAGGTCATATAGCAAAAAGAGATGTATTACCAGATCCAATGTATAATTCAAAATTAGTTACAAAATTAATCAACAATATCATGTTGGATGGTAAAAAAGGGACAGCTCAAGGTATTTTATACGGAGCGTTCAAAAAAGTTGAGGAAATAACAAACCAACCACCTATAGAAGTTTTTGAGGAAGCTTTAAATAATATCATGCCTACATTTGAAGTTAAATCAAGAAGAATCGGTGGACAAAATTATCAAGTACCTGTTGAAGTAAGAAACGAAAGAAAATATACTCTGGGACTTAGATGGTTAACATTATACGCAAGACTAAGAAATGAAAAGACTATGGAAGATAGATTAGCGAAAGAAATTATTGATGCAAGCCAAGGAAATGGAGCTTCTGTTAAGAAAAAAGAAGATGTTCATAGAATGGCTGACGCTAATAAAGCATTTGCTCATTATCGTTGGTAGAAAGGAGATATCAAAATGGCACGTGAATACTCACTAAATATGACTCGTAATATTGGTATTATGGCTCATATTGATGCAGGTAAAACTACTGCGACTGAGCGTGTTTTGTATCACACAGGTAAAATTCATAAAATCGGTGAAACGCACGATGGTG
>JAOZRX010000094.1 GCA_029939945.1 Candidatus Izemoplasma sp.
TAAAGAATACAGCTAGTATATCAAAGTATGTAAATGAAAGTAATGAACCTGTTTTTGTTACTAAAAATGGCTATGGCTCAATGGTTTTAATGAGTATTGAAGTATATGAACGAGAGTTCGCTCGTAATCAGGCTATTGAACTAATTAATGAGTCTATAAGAGATTACAAGAAAACTGGAAATTCTGTTGATGGATCAATGTTTATTCAAGAGATGAAAGCAAAGTATGGTAAATAAGTATATAGTATACCAAGACGCTGTTGAAGATTTTAATCAGATTATACAATATATTACTTACAATTTAAAGAATCCAGAAGGAGCAATGAAACTCATTCAGCTTTTTGATAGTAAGCTTCATAATATTATGAGTTTCCCAAATTCTTATCCAATAATTATTGATTCTAAATTAGAATTGAGCAACCTAAGAAAATGCCGGATGGAAAATTATTTGATTATCTACATTCTTAATCAGGAGTTAGCACAAATAGAAATAATAAGGATCATATATCAAAGAGTAGATTATTTAATCGAATTTTAGCATAGGCTCCACCACGATTACCTACTTCCGTACGCAAGTAAACTTCGGGGACTATATTCTCCACCATATATAGACGTTACCCGAGAATTAAGTAGTATTGATTACTACATTTAGATACTCGGGTTTTTGTTTGCAAAAAAATATTCCGAAAATGACAATCTTTATTTAATCCTAAAATATATAATCCTTATTGTTTCAAGGGTCTTTCTTACATCTCAAAATTTCAAATTACATGAACTAGTTTTTTGTTTGTTTAGAATTAACAACAACGAGCTTGATAACATGCAACTTAAAAGAATACGGAATATAGAATATTTGAAACTGTTTTTGATAGAAAGTGCATTTTTAATCGAATAGTGATAAAATAAGCGTATTAAATGTCACAACATAATTATCAATTAAAGAATTATATATAATTTGAAAGGGGATTAGTTCTATGTCATTTCTCTATCTGTTATTGATTAGTATATTTTTCATTGTTATTGGACAATATTTAAAATATGTTTTCAAGGATTCTAGATTCTTCTATTTGATTCATGGATTAGGATTAGTAGTAATTTCGATATGGGCAGTAATTGAAACAAGTAATCAAGTAGGTGGTGTTAACTGGCCTTGGTGGATTTTGGCAATATTTTTTTCTATTCCTTTAGTACTTTCTATTCTGTTTGGGGCCATTCAAGATGTGGTGAAAAAGAATAATTAACTTAACAAAATCTTACACACATACAGCATAATTTATGATATATAGTATGCTTCAGGGATAATCGTTAACTATTGATAAAAACTTCTTAATCCAAATTATTGATTAGTATATTTTAAATCAAGTGCAATAATTGCGTATAATTATTTATGTATATGCAAATATTGCGCTTTTTGTTTGTTTTAATGTGCAACTTTTTGTATAATATAATTAGGTGGTGATGATATGTCTATAAAAGAATTACGCAAATCGTTAGACTTAACTCAAAAAGAAGTATCAAAATTAATTAACATACCTTTAAGAACATACATAAATTATGAGAATGATGATTCAAAGAAAGATACGATTAAATATAACTATATCCTGGAAAAATTGGAAGAATATGCTTATATCGATGAAGAACATGGATTACTTACAATAGAAAAAATAAAAACAATAACTTCATCGGTACTATCTAAGTATGATGCAGAATATTGTT
>JAOZRX010000095.1 GCA_029939945.1 Candidatus Izemoplasma sp.
TTGATCATATCTTGCATAAGGTTTAACTTTTCTTAAATCATAAGGTTTATTAACCGCACTTCTCATACCAATACCAGTAACACCAAGTTCCCAAACAACTTCTTCAGGTAAAACAATAGTGTCATTAATACGAGCTTGAATTGTAGGATTATTAATACCTAAATCTCTATATTCTTCATATCTTGCTTCTAAATCATCTAAGAATGAATGCATATCTTTTTCAATACCAATTGGTAAGTCTTTTCTAACTCCACCAGGAACAATATATTGATGATAAACACGGTGTCCAGTAATCTTTTCAAAGATATTTAAAATAGTATTTCTATCTGTATGAGCATGATACATTAAAGTATAAAGACCTGTAGGGCTTCCAAGACCACCATAAGCCATTAAATGGATACTAAGTCTGGCAAATTCTAAAATAATCATTCTAATGTAATGTGCTCTTTCAGGTACTTTTAAATCAGCTAACATTTCAACAGCCATAGCAAATGCCATTTCATTAGTATCTGGTTCAACAACACAAACACGAGGGATTAAACTAATATTATTAACCCATGAATGACGTTCCATACCTTTTTCAAATCCACGATGTAACATTCCTGGAAGTAAATAACTTCTTTTGATAATATCTCCATCTACATAAATATGTACAGAAGCATTACCATGCATACCAGGATGTTGAGGTCCTAAAAATAATTTCATCTCTTTCATTATTTTTTACCTCCTGTTCTTAATTTATCTACTTTAGCATATCTAATAGTTCTAGCATCTTGTTTACTAACTTTTCCGTCTTTATTAACGAAATCATTTTTGTATTCCATTTTACTAAACTTTTTATCAGAATATGCACGAGGATCAAAGTCTTTTCTAAGAGGTGGAATATCATCCCATTCTTCTAAGATAAGTTGCTTCTCGTGATCAGGATTTCCTGGGAATTTAATTCCGAAGAATTCATGTGCTTCTCTTTCATAATACTTACAACCAGGATAAATAGGTAGAATACTATTAATGCTCGCAGTATCTCTATCTAATCTAGTTCTAATTTGAATATGAACAGCTTTATCCCAGTTAAACACGATATAAACCATTTCAAATTCATTATCAAGTGGCCAGTCTACAGCACTTAAATATGATAATTGAATCCATCCACTAGTTTTTAACAATGTTAATAAACTATGAACATCTTCTTTTTTAACTTCAAAACTAACTTGATACTTATCAACCACTTCAGTACTAATTACTTTGTATTGACTTTCAACTAAGTTAGTTACAAACTCTGTATTACTCATGGAATTCGTCATGGACTCTAACCTCCCCAAGAGCGGCTTTTTGGTTAGCTAAATACCAATCGTATCTTTCATGATAATCTTTCCAACCATTCGCTTTTTTACTTTTTATTAAATCCATTAAATCAACAAATCCGTTCATAACAGCTTCTGTATTTGGCATACAACCAGCTACAAAAACGTCAACAGGAACATATTTATTTAATTGATTAATTACAGCGTGAGAATCATGATAGATTCCACCATTTATAGTACAACTACCAAACCCAACTATATATTTAGGTTCACTCATTTGTTCATAAGTATAAATCAAACGACGTAGAGTTTTTAAAGATAAATACCCAGTTACAAGTAAAACATCTGCTTGACGAGGTGTAGCCATAGGACCCATACCAAGTCTTTCCATATCAT
>JAOZRX010000054.1 GCA_029939945.1 Candidatus Izemoplasma sp.
AGTTACGATATTATCAATATCCTTGAACAGGGAGTCTTCTAGATATCTAGATAAAATATCAAATACATCTTTTACCATTCGAATTTATCTTCTATAGCTTGCTCGAATGCTACTACTTTGATATATTTTTTGTAGTCGGTTATTGGAATAAAGAAAAGTATTGATGGGATTACAATATATAGTAATTTGACTGCACTAATACTATCTTGGATTTCATTGCTAATTTCTTTAAAATCATATTGATGAGTTTTATATTGAACATAACTCATCATATCGTTCACTTGAAGAATGCTTATTCTACTAGAATCTGAATTTTGCTGTAAAATGTATTTATCTGGATGATAGACTAACACTGTAATCCAATCATCTTCCTCAATGTGAGAAGAATCGATAAATAAATCATCTGAAATCTCGATACGTTGATGGAAATTAAGAAGTTGAAGTGGATTAATGAAATATCCATCAAAAATAGGGAGAATTTGAAATCCATCTTCAATATCAATTGTTTTTGAAGAAGTGCATGAAAGTGTTTCGCGAGTAATTTTAACAGTGTTTTGGCCATAAATTAAGGTATATAAAGCATCATTTACACTATCATAGTAAGGAGTCCCAAGATTCTTAGTAAACGTTATTGAAGAGTCATCAAAACGAGCATATCTATTATTATCAAAAGTAAATAAATAATCATTTATTACTACTAAATCTTGATTAGTAACATTGGTATCAATAATATCTGTTTGCTCGTAATCCTGGTCTAATATAATATAAGTTCCATCTAATTGATCTATCAAGAAATTCTTAGAATTATCACTTGTAGTGAAGTATGATACTGGATATCCTTTTGTGCCATCAAGAACTGTTGCACCATCTACTGTATAGATATATAACCCAGTACTAGGTAACACTATGTAATCATCTGTGTGGAGGATTCTTGAATTAGAACTCAAACCACTAAGTTCATTTGCATCACTTGTTAATTCAATCGAATTCAATGGACTGTAAGGATGGATAGTTAATAAATATTCTTGGTTGTCTTCATCTCCGACTAAGGCTATCATGTAAGCATTAAATCCTGTTGTGTTGTCAGTTAAATATACGATATCAAAAATATTAACATTATGCCAATCAATTATGTTTTCTTCATCATTACCTGAGACACTATAAGTTTGATCGTATGTGATTTCAGTAATGTTATATATTCCTATAAATTTAATGAAAAAGAAAAGCAATATGAGAATAATTATCGAAATAGCAGTATAAAATATCCATATTAATTTAAAATCAGAAGAAAATTGGATGTTTAATCGAATATTATCTAATACTTTTTCTACATAAATTTTTATATATAGTGACACAGCAAATACGACTCCTGATAGAAAAATAGAAAAACCATATTTTTGTATTAATGGAAAGTCTCTAAAAACATATGTGAAGATTAGAAATGGAACAAAAGAAATAAATACAAGTATTATATTATTTTTGATAGTCTCAATAGCTAAATCAGAATCATCATCTCGTGTATTACTGTACTTAAGATGGATAAAAGATGAAATTAAGAAAATAAATAAAAGTGCGTATCCTGTGATTAGTTCATTAGCGATAGTAAGACGCAAAAGAAACATCACAAATGAATAAGATATTGCAAAATCAAGAATAGTAAAAAAAAGAAATTCAAAATTGAAAACTGGATGATTACCTCTTTTATTGAAATAGATAGTACTTCCAAATAATATAATAAACGGAATACCCCATATAATAATTGCCATTTTATATCTCCTTCCCAGATATGATGTTTTAACATTAGTTAATTTTACCACTTCTTATTTTTTAGAGCAAACTATTAATGAATATACACAACTTCTTGTGCATATAAAAAAAGCCACTCAACGAGTGGCTTTAATGTTATTATCTGTTGTAGAATTCTACGATTAAGTTGTCTTTAATTTCTGATAAGATTTCTTGTCTTTCAGGAAATCTAACGTAAGTAAATTCAAACTTGTTTTCATCAAAGCTTACAAATTCTAATCTTGTTACAACAGCTTCTAAGCTGTTTAATACGATATCGAATTTTCTAGCTTTATCACTTAATGTGAAAATTTGTCCTGGAACTACTCTGTATGATGGGATGTCAACTCTTTTTCCATCAACATAAACGTGTCCATGATTTACAAGTTGTCTTGCTTGACGACGAGTTTTAGCTAATCCTGCTCTGTATACTAAGTTATCTAATCTTGATTCAAGTAACGTCAAGAAGTTTTCACCTTGTTTACCTAACATTTTCTTAGCTTCATTAAAAGTTTTCTTGAATTGTTTTTCATTTACACCATAAGTGTATCTAACTTTTTGTTTCTCTTGAAGTTGTACTCCGTATTCACTAAGTTTTGTTCTTCTTTGTCCGTGTTGCCCTGGTGGGTAAGGACGTCTTCCTAGTTCTTTACCAGTTTCAGTAATAGAGTATTTCAAGCGTCTTGCAATTTTCCAACTTGGTCCTGTATAACGTGCCATATTGTATTCCTCCTTTTTCTTATTTGCGTAAAGAGTAATAACGATTTTTTTATTCAGAATGTTTTAATGTTTTCACCTCGTCAGCTGAGACTACTAGCAAACCTTTTAGGAACATTCAGCAGTTAATAAAATACATTATTTAGCTGCCTTTATTACACATGCGCAACATATATTATATAGAATGTGATAGATAATGTCAATTAAATTATTTTATTACCTTTTCTAAAAGTAGTTTTCTTCACTCAATTTGAAGTAACTACACTTAGAAAAAGAAATAACCGTATTTCGTAGATATACCTATAAGTAACTTAGTTTGATGATTTAATATTAACCATTAATTCCATTAATATAAATTGACTAGGAAATTGAAAATCTTTTGTGTTTTTTCCAATACTGCAAGTGTGATCTTTAGAAATTGTACGTTCTGTTCCTGTAATATTTCTCTTCTTAAATGTTTTAAATTTTGAGTTATTAAATAATTTCATTGCTCTCTCCTTCTTTATAGATTTGCGTAATTTTTTTATAGATATAAACTATTATTTTCACTGTTTTAAATCATGTAATTTTCATAGTTTTTTTACTACGCAAACATAGTATATAGAAGGTTTTATATAATGTCAACAACTTTGATAATTATTTTCTCAAGGTATATTTTATCGATATTGTCAAAGCGTGACAAGTTAGGACTGTCAATGTCTAAAACGCCTATTAATTGGCCGTTTTTTACTATTGGTACAACGATTTCACTTAAGCTATTTGAGTCACAAGTTATGTGATGTTCATACTCATTTACATTTTCTACAATAATAGTCTTTTTTTCTTTTGCAGAAATTCCACAAACTCCATTTCCAATTTGGACAGTTGTACATGCTGGTAATCCTTGAAAAGGTCCAAGAATTAATTTAGATTTGTCATATAAATAAAAACCTACCCAGTTTATATCATCTAAAAAATAATTTAAGTAAGCACTCAAATTAGCAAGGTTTGTAATTAAAGAATCTTCTTTTAATATGTAGTAATCTAGATTATCAAGTAGTATCTCATAGTTCTTAGTTTTATTTGTACTTTTTTCAATATTCACAAACATTTTCATCACCTATTAAGATTTTAATTAAATTAATACAAAAAAGCAACTAATTATGATAGAATTATTATGATTTATAAGGAGTAGATAATATGTATGAAAGAATATTAGTAAGATATGGAGATTTAACATTAAAAGGTAAAAACAAGAAAGTATTTATTGATAAAGTTAATTCTTTAGTAAGAGAAAAAGTAAATAACCCTAGAGTAAAATATGAGAAGAACCATGATCGTTTATATATTTTACTAAATGGAGAAAATCATGATGAAATAATAAAAGGTCTAGACAAAGTGTCTGGTCTTTCGAGTTATAGCTTAGTATCAAAATCTGAACGTGACATTGAGAGTATTAAAGCAAATGCTTTATTAGCTGTTGAATCTGAGATTAAAGATAAGGTTGTTACTTTCAAAGTAGAATCAAAAAGAAGTGATAAACAATATCCTATTCAAAGCCCTGAGATTACTAAGATAATCGCAGGATATGTTTTAAAGAATACTAGTATGTTAGTTGTTGATGTTCATAACCCTGAACTAGTCTTAAATATTGAAGTTAGACATGACGCAGCTTTTGTTTATTGTAAAAAGATTAAAGGAATGGGAGGATTCCCTGTTGGAGTTGCTGGCAAAGGACTCTTAATGCTTAGTGGAGGAATTGATTCTCCAGTTGCTGGATTTTTATCAATGAAACAAGGAATTGAGATTGAAGGAATACATTTCGAATCAACACCACTTACTTCAATCGAATCAGCTCAAAAAGTAATTGATTTAACTGAAAAATTGGCAGTTTATGCTCCTCATTCTAGAATCAAAATACATATGGTTCCTTTTATGGAATTACATACTGCTTTATTAAACCATATACCTGAAGCTTACAATATAACTATTATGAGAAGAATGATGTACCGTATTGCTGAAAGAATTGCTTTAAAGAATGGATGTAAAGTATTATTAAATGGAGAATCAGTTGGACAAGTTGCTTCTCAAACATTACAAAGTATGAGTGTAATAAATGAAGTTGTAAATATGCCAGTAATAAGACCACTTGCTACATACGATAAATTAGATATAATCGCTATATCTAAAAAGATAGAATGCTTTAAAATATCAATAAAACCATTTGAAGATTGTTGTACTGTTTATGTACCTAAAAGACCAGCCACAGCTCCAAGGTTAGAAGCTTGTATAAGATATGAAGAAGCATTTGATTTTGACTCTCTTGTTGATAAGACAGTTGAAGAAACAAAAACAATTACGATTAACACCAAAGAACACTTAGACCTTACAATGTTAGGACTAGTAGTTAGTGAGGTTATCTAATGAGAATAATAGAACTTGAAAAAGATATATTATTATATCAATTTAAACCTGATGATAAAGATGGATTTCTAGGACTTAATATATTTGTTGTTATAAATGGAAATGAATGTACTGTAGTTGAAACAGGATTTAAAAGACATTTTATTCAAGTATTAAAAAATTTAAAAGAAAAAGATATTACTATCTCAAATGTAATTCAAACACATTTTCATCCTGATCATATAGGAGGTATTCCTCTAGTAGAAAAAGCAAAAATATACGGAAGTATATTTGCTCAAGATACTTTGAAAAAGTATGTAGAAAGATATAATAAATATTTACCAACAAATGTTGTTGTAGATAAAACAAAACTTCAATTTGGAAGACATAAATTCGAAATAGAAGTAAATACTGGACATTCTAAAGACGGCTTATTAATAACTCTAAATGATAAATACATATTTGTTGGAGATGAAATTATTTTAGATAATAAGGGTAATGCTAGTATTCCTTATTGTTCGGAAAAGGACCCACAAGCTCACATAAATTCAATTAATAAAATTATGAGTAGAATTAAAATCAATGTTACAGTTCTTCCAACACATGGTTCACCATTAGTTGATAAAGATCATATAATAAATGACTTAGTAAAAAGACTAACTTATTTACATTTTATTAATGAAAATAGAACAGCATCATATGATGATTTTGTAAAAGCAACAAATGTTAGATTTTTAGGACGAGATTGGCATATATTGAATCAAATAGATAGTTAGACAAAACATTTTGTTTGCAAACAAACTTATAATTAATTATAATATTCCTTGAGGTGTAAAAAATGATGAAAAAAATTATAGTTTTACTAGTAGCGTTAGTTTTAGTATTTACATTATCAGCCTGTTCAACAGAGTATACTAATATTTCTAATGATGAATTAAGTGATATGCTAGAAAATCATTATGATGAGTATCAGTTTGTAGATGTTAGAACAAGTACCGAGTTTTATAGTGAAAAGATTCCTGGATTCAATAGAAATCTTGATTACTATATTTTTGAAGATGATTACTCTTTATTAGATGTACTTGATAAAGATATTCCTGTAGTAATTATGTGCAATAGTGGTAATCGAAGTGTTGATGCTTCTAAAATCCTTGTTAAAGAAGGTTTTGTTGAAGTATATAACTTAACATACGGTATTGAAGGTTGGGACGGCACAATTGAATAAAGTATAGTAGCACTTAATAAAAACAGCTAATTGATATTT
>JAOZRX010000096.1 GCA_029939945.1 Candidatus Izemoplasma sp.
TTACATAGAACGATTTTGTAGTTTTTCTATCTACTCGTTGAATTTTAACATTATAACCCATTTTTTTTGATTTTTATTAATAGTATATATACTATTGCAAATATATATAAATATTAATTAAACACGCTTTTATGATGAAAAATTTTGATTTAAAAAAACACTTGATCATTTTGGTATTTCTGAGGAATATGTCAATAAACTTGCTGTAGATAATGGTCTAATAAAGAGACAAAGGAAAATAACTGCAATTAACTTAACTCAATCGTGTTGTGTGACTTGTTTAAATGGACTGCAGTCGTTTAATAGGATTGCAATTGAGATAGATAACTGTGAAAATGGAACAGTAAGTAAACAAGCTGTTTCCGGGAAAATGACTAAAGAATTTGATTTGTTTTTATTAAAACTAATACAAGATATTCTACATAAAATTTATGATTCAAATAGAAATACCGGAATACAAAAAGAATTTCTAAGGGTATTAGTTCAAGATAGCACAATTGTCAAACTTCCATTACGATTATTCGAAGAGATGTCTGGTGTTGCAAACAAAACTACACAGGTTGCAAATGCCAGAATACAAGTTGTTTACGATTTAGTTTCAGAGCAGTTTTTTAAATTTGAAATTGAAGCATATTCCAAAAACGACCTTAAAGCTGCTCCTGAAATGGAATTGCAAAAGGGTGATTTATCCTTAAGAGATAGAGGATATCTTACTTCAGGAGAAATTAACAGACACATCGCTAGCGAGTCTTATTATATTTATAGACACAAATTCGATGTCATATATTTAGATAAAAATACTTATGAGCATATAGATTTATTATCTCTGTTGAAAAAAAAACGTAAAATAGATATTACTGTACGCCTGAATGCTTCTCCTAAAACTAAAGTAAGATTAATTGCAGAACCGATAAATACTGATATCGCAAATAAACGCAAAAACAAGGCGAAAAGAGGAAACAAAAATTTATCTCATGAATATTTGAAAATGTTAGAATGGTCAATATATATCACAAATTTAGAACAAAATAAATTTAGTTTCGAAGAAATCTTTGAACTATATAGCCTAAGATGGAAGATTGAAACAATCTTCAAGAATTGGAAAAGCAATTTAAATTTTAATAAAATCCACAATGTTTCATCGGTACAATTGAGAATATTATTACACACAAGATTTCTAATCATTTTATTGACTCATAGTGTTCATTCCTCAGCAAAACCTATAATTAAGAAGATTTACAATAAATATGTCAGTTTCCTAAAACTCACAGATTTTCTATTAATGTCTCTGGGTAAAATTGAGACAATATTTGGTTTAATTAAGGATAAAACTTTTGAAGAGTCTCAGATAATCAAATCTATCAAACAATATTGCTGTTATGATGAACGAGGTGACAGAATGAATTTCGAGGAAAGTTTAAATCAGATATTTGATTGAAAAACATTAACTCATTACATTATTTAAAGATTCCGATCATGTAATAAAATTAACGAAATATAATTTATTAGCAGATAATTAAATCTGAATCGTATTTGAAACGAAAGAGGGAAGGTATATCAAAAAAACAACTGTCTTGCGTTTTGTAATTAGCTGTGTTATATATAATTACACTAAGTTGACGCGTATGGGCAAAGGAAGTCTTCCGGGGTGGTTTTCCCGTTTGTTTTTTGACCGTACATATT
>JAOZRX010000097.1 GCA_029939945.1 Candidatus Izemoplasma sp.
TAATACAATTAAAATAAAAAAGGAGAAAAAAATGAGTAAATTTGATTTAATCGATTTAACAATTAATGAAAAGAAATTAGCAAATGCAATAGGGAGAGCAAAAGAAAAAGGATTTATTATTCCAACATACGCTCAAATGAAAAATCCAGATTTAATTCCTGAAGATATTAAAGAAGGACTTAAAACTGTTGGGTTAACTGATTTAAACCCATTAAATTTATTCCGTATCAACTGGCATAACGAGCCTAAAGAAACCGGAGGATTATTTGGGAAAGGTAATTATTTCGAATTACCTAAAGAAATCACAGGTGTAGACGCTAAAATAGTTGTAATAAGCGGTAAATACTTTCCAACTGGTTCACACAAAGTTGGAGCTGCAGTTTCATGTTTAGCTCCAAGATTAGTAACTGGACAATTTGATCCAACAACAACAAAAGCAGTTTGGCCATCTACTGGTAACTATTGTAGAGGTGGGGCTTATGACTCTGCTTTATTAGCATGTGAATCTATAGCTATATTACCAGAAGGTATGTCTAGAGAAAGATTTGAATGGTTAGAAGCAGTTGCAGGAAGAACAATAGCTACACCAGGTACTGAATCAAACGTTAAAGAAATATTTGATAAATGCTGGGAACTAAGAAACTCTGGAGAAGATTTAATGATTTTCAACCAATTTGATGAGTTTGGTAATTATCTATGGCATTATGATATTACTGGTGCATATATAGAGGATATAATAAATGAAGTTGGTGGAAAATTTAATTCTTATGTTTCAAGTACTGGTTCAGGAGGAACACTTGCTGCTGGAGATTATCTAAAAACAGTGTGGCCAACATCAAAAATTGTTGCTGCTGAAGCACTTCAATGTCCAACTATTTACATGAATGGATTTGGGGAACATAGAATCGAAGGAATTGGTGATAAACACATCCCTTGGATTCACAATGTTAAAAACACTGATGCTGTTGCAGCAATAGATGATGAAATACCAATGCAAATGATGCGTTTATTTAATGAACCTGAAGGTAAAAAACTTCTTAAAGCTCAAGGAGTAAGTGATGAAGTAATTGCTAAATTACAATGGGTTGGAATTTCAGGAGCTGGAAATATCGCTTCAGCAATTAAAACTGCTAAATACTTTGAACTAAAAGAAGACGATGTAATCGTTACAGTATTGACAGATTCTATGGATTTATATGAATCAAGATTAGTTGAAATGGCTGAAATTCACGGAGAATTCACTGAATTAGAAGCATACAGAGTATATCATCAATACTTACAAGGAATAAATACTGAATATTTTAAAGAATTAAACTATAGAGAAAGAAAAGCTGTTCATAACTTAAAATATTATACTTGGGTTGAACAACAAGGAAAAACATACGAAGAGATTTGTGCACAATGGGATGATGACAGTTATTGGACAAGTATTCCAAAAAAATTAAAAGAACTTGATAAATTAATTAATGCATTCAATGATGCAGTTAAAAAAGCCTAATCAATTGATATAGGAAGACTTAATAGAATATATTTAATCAAATAATGAAATAAGCAGAACTATATGAAAATAAAATAGCAAAGGAGATATTTGAAAATGAAAAAAGATTTAAAAGTAATGATTGATGAGTTAGGAAAATTAGATCATTCTAAAATGTTCAATGATGATTTCTTAC
>JAOZRX010000027.1 GCA_029939945.1 Candidatus Izemoplasma sp.
CTTTTTTTATTCTCTTAATTAATGTTGGTCTATCTAACATAACAACTCTTTGACAACCTAAACACTTTATTTTTACATCTGCTCCAAATCTTATAACTTCCCATTTGTTCTCACCACATGGATGCCCTTTCTTTAAAACTAATATATCTCCAATATTAATCTTGTTCATTTTGAATAACCAAGTGCGGAAATGGAATCTCAATTTTATTTTCATTAAATAATATAACTAAATCTCTTCTTATATCTCTTTCAATTTGAAAGTGTTTTAGAGTCTTTGTTTTTGCTAGTAACCTCATATTTATACTAGAATCACTCAATTCAGTTATTCCAGAAAATGATGGAGTTTCAACAATATCATCATATTTTACATATGTATTTTGAACGAATTCTCCCATCAACTCTTGTAATTCTAATAAATTTGTAGAGTATGATACACCAAATTCTACAACAGCAATACTATCAGCCATAGAATAATTTATAACACTTTTTATATCTCCATTATTCAAAATTTTAATTTCACCTTTCCAATTTTGAATTCTTGTTGTACGTAAACCTAAAGACAATACATTACCTTTAAATCCATCGACTTCTACAACATCATTGACATTGAAAGACTCTTCAAAGATAATAAAAAATCCACTTATAAAATCTTTAACAATCTCTTGTGCCCCAAATCCAATTGCAAGCCCAATAACTCCTGCACTAGCAATAAATGGAGTAACATCAATATTCATTTCACCTAATACTACCATTCCAATAATAAACCAAATAAAATATTTGCTAATATTAGATGTCAATTTTCCTATCGTGATAGCTCTAGGTCCTTTACTCTTTAATTTTAATACTTTATATAATAAGTGTTTGATTATAATTTGAGCAATTATGCCAATAAGTATCCATAAAACAATAGTTATTACTATAACAATAATATTTGCAATAACTACGGGTAAATTTATATCAACAAATAAATTATAAAGGGATTCTTTAATTCCATTCATATATTATTCCTCCCTAGTTAAAAAATCAATTAGTCGTTCTAATTCTTCAAGACTTGAAAATGTAAAAGTAATATTATTTTTTCTAAATCTAAAATTAATTCCTGAATCAATACTACCAAATAATTTCTTCTCAGCTTTTTGTAAATCATCATTAGACACTATAGGATGTTCGTCTTTTTTAGAAAAACCTCTAATAATTGATTCTATATCTCTTACTGTTAGTCTTTCAGTAATAATTCTATCTCTTAACTGAACGCATAAATTGTGATCTTTTAATTTACTTAACGCTCTAGCATGTCCCATAGTAATCTTACCTAGGTTTACATCGTTAATAACACTTGCAGGTAAATTTAACAATCCAATGATATTAGTAACATATACACGACTTTTCCCGATTTTCTTACCTAGTTCTTCATGAGTGTATTTCAAATTGAAAATAGCTTTTTGAAAAGCTATTGCTTCTTCCATTGGTGTCAAATCTTCTCTTTGAAGATTTTCTAAAATCGCTAATTCAGATAAATATATAGAGTTATAATCTCTAATAATAGATGGAATCTTGTAAAGTCCCGCCATTTTTGCGGCTTTAACTCTTCTTTCTCCTGCAACTAGAGTATATCCATTTCTAGATGGCTTAAGAATAATTGGTTGAAAAATTCCGTGCTCTTTTATCGAGTTAGCCAACTCTATCAAACTCTTTTCATCAAAGATAGTTCTTGGTTGATCAGGATTAGGCTTAATTAAATTGAGTTCAATTTCTAATATTTCTTCATTTTCCTTGAATTCTATCTTATTCTCTGCCATTAAATCACTAAATTTTCTACCTAGCCTAGTTTCACTCACTTAATTCAACCATCTCTCTAGCTAAATTTTGATAACTTAAAGATCCTTTTGAACGTGGAGAGAATTCAGTGACAGGCAATCCATAACTTGGAGCAGCAGAACATTTTACATTTCTTGGAATTATTGTTTTAAATACTTTTTCTTTAAAATAAGTTTTTACTTCATTTATTACTTCATACCCAATATTACTTCTAGTATCAAGCATAGTTAATAACACACCCTCAATTGTTAAAGTTTTACGGTTGTGTTTTTGTTTATTTTGAATCATTCTGATTGTGTTTAATAATTGTGTTAATCCATCAAGTGCTAAAAATTCACATTGTACAGGAATTAAAACACTATCAGATGCAGTTAGTGCATTAATAGTTACAATTCCTAATGATGGTGGACAATCAATTAAAATAAAATCATAATCGTCTCTAATTTCTTCTAAAGCATTTGATAAAATAAAATCCTTATTATCATGAGATATCAAATAACTTTCAATATTCCCTAATTCATAACGTGCAGGAATAATATCAACATCTACACTTTCAACTCTTTTTATAATGTCTCTTATATCTGCAGTTTCATTGAAAATATCAGCTACCGTATACACCAAATTGGCTCTATTAATACCCATATAGGTAGTAGCATTTGCTTGATGGTCTACATCGACTAATAATACTTTCTTACCTAAATAAGAAAGTGAGCTCGCAAGATTAACGCTGGTAGTAGTTTTACCTACACCACCCTTTTGATTGCTAATTGATAATATTTTTCCCATTTTATACACCTCTAAATTTTGCTTTCTGTTTTGTTGAAATGCATCTATATTTTATCATAGTTAACGCCTAATTCACATAGATTCAACCCAATAGTTATCCACAAAAATTGTGGATAACTTTCTATAAGTATTTATCAAATAATTCTTGATTATCTAGATAAAAATTAACTTGTTCAAACGAAATAAATTCTCTAAATTCTTTTGAAACAAATAATTCTGTGATCTCTTCATGAGATAAAACTTTTTCAATTTTTCCCCATTTATCATATTGCGTAATTTCTGTTTTTAAATACTTATATAAAATTGCCAGTGATAGTAATTTATCAATTTTATTAGTAAACAACTTATCTAAATCATACTCATACCTTTTTTCTTCATACTCATCATCTTTTTGAAACAGAGTTGAGAAATTAAATAGTATTGATACCAGTTCACTTCTTGTGTTAAGTAAATACTTTTGAAATTCTATCGAATATTTTCTAGTTAGTGCAGACACAGTCTTATCTGTGATTATTTCTTCTAAATTTTGATCATGTAAGAAGAAATAAAATTCAACAAACTCTGCAATATTATCTCCATCTTCTTCAAAGAACTCATTTATAAATACTGATATCTCACTAACAGTTTGCTGGAATTTATGATTCTTATAGATTAAATCTTGTTCCTTTTCATCAGCTATCTCTATAAGAAATTCTAAACTAAAATCTTGATATTTCTCTAATACCTTATTCATTCGAACCCATTCATTATTCATTTTCTCATAAATACTATCAGAGATTATAAACTGAACAAGGAAGACCAAATAAAATCCTACTAAGATTATTTGATATGTAATCGATGACATTTCTACACCAGTTGAATTAATACCGACTATAGAAGCACCATTCTCAATAATGTAAAATACTCCATATGCTGTGATTGCCCCACCATAAAGTAAATATGTAATTACATCTTGATAAAAAATTATTACAGTTAAAGTTACAAAAAATAACATATACCCATAAAAATGATTTGAGCCACCGACATAATAAGCTGTCAATAAGCTTATTGTAATAATACTTAAATGCATCGCCCAGCGATTAAGATTAAATAGCATTAATAACAATGTAAATATAAGTAATAATGAGAATACAGCTGGAACTACAATGTTAATATTGAATGTGAAATCATTGAAATTCGAGAGAGGAATACTAAGAAATACAAATACAAATAAGAATACTGTAACAATTGCTACTTTTAATCTTAATACTTCATTAAATGTCAAAAATTCACTATTCAATATACGATTAATAATTGCCTTCATACTATCTCCCACCCTTCATGTGGTCTTTAACAATAGTATCGAAAACCATATTATTTTCCAAATAAACATCAATAATTTCTCTATCAATTCGATAGAAATATTCTGAATTTAGTAATATATCTTTTACTCTTTCCTCTTCTAATGCAGGTAAATAAGGTTTATCTAATTTAAGCAAAGTATAAAATACTACAAAGGAAATAATCTTCACATAATGTGCATCACCAAAATGTTTAAATGATTTAAATTGTGATTCAGAAAAAATTTCTTTTCTAGAAACTTCTATTCCGTGTGATTTACTGGCCTTAATACCAATCATAATCATTTTCTTTCTAACTTCTAATTCCATATATTTAATTTCATTAATTTCATCGATATTATACTCAGTGTATTTTAACAATATGTCATCAATTTTTTTATTTTTTAAATCTTTTAAAAGTTCAATTTTACGCTGAAATACGTTTTCAATGCCAATTTTCTTCGATAACTCTACAGAAAATTTATTCAATGTTTCATAATACTCTTTAACGTCTAAATGAGAATTAGTTTTGATATTTTCAATTTCTAGAAGTAACTCCATATTTCTAACTTCGGATTCTTTAATATCCGCCAATTGATTGTAGAAGAAAGTTTTCCTCTTAATCAAAATATATGAAGATAAAGTTAATAAAAGTACGAAAATAATTAAGAAAACCAATATAAAGAATGTTTGTGATTCATTAGTTCCAACTATTTGAAATATTTCGGGAAATCTTAGAACAAGTAATATTCCTGAAATAAATAATGCGAAATTACTTAAAATCATCGTTTTATATTCCTGGAATATTGATGTTATTGCATAAGCTAAAAATAAAGATGTAAATATACTAGGCGATTGAAATTGTAATATTAGAGAAACTGCAATTACATAAACGCCTAATGTGCTTATATACATAGCAATTTTAAGATTGTTATATAAGTCATCATCATATGAGTAAAATGCCACATTTATTGCTAATAGAACCAAAAACATTGTCATAATTGATATCACAGTATCATTACTTGCACTTATTTGTAATAAAAAATAAAGCACAATTCCAGCCAAAATAAAGACAAGAGACATAAAAATCTTTGTCTTTCTTTTTAAATGTGCTAATTCTAATGATTCTTTATAAATTTCTAATTGTGCAAATTGATACTTGTTAGTTTCTTGCTTCATATAATCACCTCTATAAAGGCTTACTTTTTATTTTTCCATATACTCTTGGAAATTTTTCGTTTGTCTTTATAACTTTGTCAATTACTATTAATGCTCTTTGCTGATTCTCAATTGTATACTCAATATTTTTTGATAATATTCCACCTAGAATTTTAATAGCATTTTTACTCTTATGATACTCATCTATATATTTTGGTCCTTTTAAAGCAATAAATACTCCATTCACTTTCACAAAAGGAATACATAACTCACTCAGTACACGTAAATTTGATACAGCTCTTGCTGTAACAATATCATAGTGGTTTCTAAATTTGTGATCTTCAATCCTACCATGAATCAGTCTTACTTTCAAATTCAACTCGTTAGTTAATATCTCTAAAAAGTTTATTCTCTTTTTAAGAGAATCAATAATTGTAATATCTAAATCGTCATAAACTATTTTTAAAGGAATACTAGGAAATCCAGCACCACTACCTACATCTAACAATCTTTGTTTATCAAGGTCTATTGCTTTTACTAAACACAAACTATCGTAAAAATGCTTAATAAATACATCTTCGAACTCAATAATTGACGTTAAATTTATTTTGCTATTCCACTCTAAAAGTAGATCGTAATACTTGATAAATTTATTGTATTTTTTTTCAGTAATTGTTATTCCAAGAGACTCTAGCATTTTCATAAATTTTGTCTTCATTATTACCACCTAGTCTATATTTTAACATAATATATATATATTTTAAAATATTATAAAAATAATAGTCACATTTAAGACTATTATTTTATTGATTTAATGTACACTAATAAAATTGAAATATCAGAGGGGTTAACTCCGCTTATTCTAGAAGCTTGTCCAATAGTTAAAGGTTTTATCTTCATTAACTTTTCTCTAGCCTCTAAAGCCAGATTTTGTATTCCGTTATAATCAATATTTTTTGGTATCGAATAATCCTCCATTTTCAGCAATTTACTAGCTTGTTTCATAGCCTTATTGATATATCCCTCATATTTAATATCAATCTCAACTTGTTCCGTCTCTTCGGAACTATATTCACTAATATTTTCCCATCTTTTTATATGTTCTATTTTTATTTCTGGTCTTCTAATTAACGCAGACAAACTTGTTTTATCCTTTAAAACAGTTGATCCTACACTTAATAAATAGTCGTTATTG
Organism: Candidatus Izemoplasma sp.; assembly: GCA_029939945.1. Taxonomy (GTDB): domain Bacteria; phylum Bacillota_I; class Bacilli_A; order Izemoplasmatales; family Izemoplasmataceae; genus JAFGXW01. The sequence goes on from JAOZRX010000027.1 coordinate 6,277, forward strand.
CTCATATTAGGATAAATATTAAATTCAGTTAATTTTCTTTTTAGTTCCTTTATTTTTCCCTTCTTCTTTAAAAATCCAATATATCTATCTTCTTTAACAAGTCCAACTTCATAACCATAATCTCTTAATCTAATATCTGCGTTATCATGTCTTAACAAAAGGCGATATTCGGCTCTAGAAGTAAGAAGGCGATATGGATCTTTTACTCCTTTTGTGACTAAATCATCTATTAAAACACCAATATATGCTTCACTTCTTTTAAGCACAAGTGGATCTTTCCCTTTTAGCTTCAAGTTAGCATTTATAGCAGCCATTAATCCTTGACAAGCAGCTTCTTCATATCCACTTGTTCCATTAACTTGCCCTGCAAAATATAGTCCTTCATAATCTTTACTTTCTAATGTTGGGTACAAAGTCCTAGGATCAATTGCATCGTATTCAATAGCATATGCATATTTAGCAATTACAGCATTTTCTAATCCGGGTATTGTCTGAAGCATTTTTTTTTGAATATCGTGAGGCATTGATGTAGAAAATCCTTGAATATATATCTCATCAATGAATTGGCTTTCAGGTTCTAAAAATATTTGATGTCTATTTTTATCGTTGAATCGAACTACTTTATCTTCAATAGAAGGGCAATATCTAGGTCCTACTCCTTCAACATTACCGCTATACATAGCTGATTTTGTTAAGTTCAAATTAATAATATCATGAGTCTTGGAATGAGTATATGTTAGGTAACAAGGCCATTGGTCTTCAACAGCTAAATAACTTATATTATCAAAACTAAAATATCTGACTATTTTGTCTCCCTCATGTAATTCAGTCTTAGAGAAATCAATAGAATCTTTTCTTACTCTTGGAGGTGTTCCAGTTTTTAACCTCGATGTAATAAATCCTAATTCTCTTAATTGAGGGCTTAATCCCATTGATGCTTTTTGGTTATCTGGACCACTTTCTATAATATCATTTCCAACTAAAATTACTGCTTGCATAAAAGTACCCGTAGTAATAATGACAACTTTACTCAAGTACTTTGTTTCATCTTCTAAAATAACACCTTTTAATTTATTATCTTCAACTATTAATTTATCAACATATGCTTCTTTAACATCAAGATTTTCTTGATTCAATATTGTTTTTTGCATTTCTTTTGAATAAAGAACTTTATCACTTTGAGCTCTAAGTGCTCTAACAGCTGGTCCTTTAGATATATTTAAGAGACGCATTTGGAGTGCAGTTTTATCGGTATTTCGACCCATTTCTCCACCAAGTGCATCAATTTCTCTAACTACAATACCTTTTGCAGGTCCTCCAATTGATGGATTACAAGGCATTGAAGATATCATCTTAATATTACCTGTTACTAATAATGTGGAGTTGTTTAATCTAGCACTTGCTAAAGCAGCTTCACTTCCAGCGTGGCCTCCACCAATTACAATTACATCATACATAATATCACCTTTACAAAAATCATTGTATTACTATTTAGGATAATAGTAAAGTATATAACTACCACAATTCTTTAAATATTCACATTTATATTATATAATATCCTTAAAGAGGTGATATCATGGAAAAAGCAACAATTTTAATAATAGAAGATGAACCAACCATAAATAGAATTGTATCTAATTATTTTCTTAAAGAGCGATATAAAGTTTTAAGCGCTCTTGATGGATTTAAAGGCCTTCAACTCTTCAGTAAAAATAGAGTAGATTTAATATGTTTAGATATTATGATGCCAAACATAAATGGTTGGGACGTTGTTAAAATAATTCGTGAAACTTCTAATATTCCAATTATTATGATGAGTGCATTATCTGAAGAAGAAGATATTCTTAAAGGATATTCATTAAAAGTTGATGATTATATAACTAAGCCATTTAATCCGAAAATATTGGTTGCTAAAGTCAACAACTTATTGGATAGATTAAATAATCCTGATCCAAGCAATCAAACATCAGGTATATTAGAAGTAAAAGGTATTAAAATGAATTTAGATACTCACCGTGTCTATATTGATAAATTAGAAGTAGAGTTATCTAAAACCGAATATGATCTCTTAAAATATTTTTTAGAACATCAAGGTAAAATATGTTCAAGAAACTTATTACTGGATGAAGTATGGGGTATTGATGTTTATGTAGAGGACCGAATTGTTGACACTTATGTAAAAAAACTAAGAAAGTACTTAGGAACAAATTCCTACTTCATTAAAACTGTATTTGGTGTAGGATATAGATTTGAAACACTAGATGAATAAAATAAAAAAATTCTTTAACCGTGCCCCTGAATTATATAAACATATAATTAATGTGTTTTCCAGAAGATCAATTTCAACTCAGTTAATTGTTACAATAATTTTGTTATTTGCTTCATTTTTTTCTTTACAAGCACTGTTAAACTCTCAGTTCTTCAAAAATTATTATATCGAGAGAGAATTTAATGATATTCATACTGATTTAATGAGTTATGTTAACAATATGAATGATCCAGAGACTGACTTTTATGATGCGATGTATTCTTTTACTTCTGAGAAAAATGCTTACTCTGTAATTGTAAATGGTGACTTCAGAGTTTTAATTTCCTCAAATACAGATTATACCTTAGTTGTAAGAGATGTTATCACTGATAATTTTTACACCATAATAGTTCCAGATAATAATTATTCATATACTCTTGGAGAATCAATCGCATTAACTATTTATGTATATAATGAGGATTATTATAGCCCATCAGAAATAAATACTTCTGCTGGAAGCATCTTTAGCAGTAATATTTCCCTAGATAGTGTCAATTTAATATCCTTTAGTGGCGTTGTAACTGAAATTAATAAGCCAAATAATCTTAATTATCAATTTGAAGATAATACCATCGTTAAACAGGAAGTTATTAAATTATCATCAGATTTTATCGATTATAGAGAACATGAATATATGGAAGATGGATATTGGTATAAATCTACCGATGGACCAGTCGATACTCTAGTATTCATTCATGTTTTGAGAAATTGGGATTATATCATCACTATTATCCCTATTGAAGACTCTGAGGATATAATAAATATAGTATCTTCATATAATTACTATGTATATTTAACAGCTATTGTAATTATCTTCTTATGGAGCTTTAGATTTTCTAATTTACTATCAAAGCCAATTCAAAATATTGAGTTAGTGACTAGAGAAATAGCTAATTTAAATTTCAATATGGAAGCTCACGAATATAGGAATAGAGAAAGTGCTTCATTATCTCGGAGTATTAATTTAATATCGAGGAACTTGAAAGAGGCTCTCGAAACATTAAATACAAAAAATAAAGAGCTAACAACTTTATATAATGATCAAACAAAACAAGTTTCCTTGAAGAAACAACTTGTATCTTCAATCTCTCATGAATTAAAAACTCCATTAATGATTATGCAGGTAACTATTCAAGGAATTTTAGATGGAGTAATCCCCTTAGATGAACAAGAAGTAGAACTGTTAAATGTTGTTGATGAGATAAATAAATCGTCAACTATGATACAAGATATGCTTCAAATATATCGTCTAGATGATGCAAATACTGAGTTAGAAATAAGCATGTTCAATATGTCTGATTCGATTAAATTCATTATTAAAGATTTCGAACACATTATTAACAAGTTCAAATTTAAGCTTAATATAGATATACCTGATAAAGTTGTAATTGAAGCTGATAGAAAACTTATAACTCGTGTAATATCAAACTTCTTCACAAATGCTATTAAATATACAGAAGAAGGAGAAAAAATATCTATAAAAATTATAGAAGGCAAAAACAGAGTTTATTTTGAACTAATAAATTTTGGCGCAAATATTAATGAACAAGATTTGGAAAATATATGGATGCCTTTCTTCAGAACTGATAAATCATCTGAACCAAGATTAAAAACACGTGGTACAGGTGTTGGATTATATTTAGTAAGTGAAATACTAAAAGCTCATAATTGTGAATTTGGAATTGAGAATATTGATAAAGGTGTTAAAGCATATTTCTATATAAATAAAAAAGTAGAATGATTGAATTCTACTTTTTTTATATCATATTTAATTTCTTAAATAACTTATATATTCCATCATTTTCAACTGAAGTAGTTACCATATCAGCAGCTTCTTTTAGCGATTGATGAGCATTACCCATGGCTATTCCTAAATGTGCGAATTCAAGCATAGATAAATCATTAAATCCATCTCCTACTGCAATAGTATCTGTAATATCAATGCCATATTTCTCAACAATGATTTTTAATCCTATCTCTTTCATTCCGCCTTTTGCATTAATATCTATTCCATACTCATTAGAAAAATGAAATCCAAGTGATGGAAACATTTTCTCAAATTTAGAATAATCATCTTCAGTATAAAATAAAACCATCTGGTATACATCATGATCTAAATGATAATTATTATAGACTTTTGGATATTCTAAATGATATACATCACTAAACTTATATGATAAATCAGTATGCCTATTATTTAGCACATAATCAGTCATACTTTCAAAAGCAATGTCGATTTTGCTGTCTTCGGCTAAATTCACCAATTCAATTACCACATCTTTATCAATGAAATCGTTTAAAATTAATTCTCCTTTATACACGACAATTCTTCCATTTGAAGCAATATAACTATCAATATTTAATTTTTTGTGAATGTCATAAAATAATGCTGGTGGTCTTCCAGTGCTTATTATGACTTCATGTCCTTTATCTTGTAATAGTTTAATAGCCTTTTTTGTAGAATTTGGAATACTATTAGTCGAATGATCAATAATTGTCCCATCCAAATCTAAAAAGATATATTTTTTAAGCATTTTTAATTAACTCCCTAATCTTCTTGTATTTTAATTTTCCTAATCCAACAACATTTTCATTTATCACAAGTGCAGGAGTACTCATTACTCCATATTGAGAAATTTCGGTGAAATCTTGTACTTTGCTAATATTTGCTTCAATTTCTAATTCTCTACAGGCAGACACCACATTGTTATACAAAATTGTACAATTTGGACATCCTCCACCTAAAATTTTAATATTTAACATCTAAATCACTCCTATAATAATATTAAATGCGTATCCTATAACTATTATTCCGAACGTTGTAATGCCAATAAATATCCGAATTAATTTGGCTTTCATCACTTTTCTTAAAATCATCATTTCCGGTAAACTAAGCGCAGTAGCAGCCATCATAAAACTCATTGCAGTCCCAATTCCCATGCCTTTATCAATGAGCACATTAGCAATCGGAATAGTTCCGAGCACATTAGAGTACAGTGGAACAGCTAAAATCGTCACGATAATTACAGCAATTCGGTTATCAGGTCCAGCTATATTAACTAAATAATATTCTGGAATCCATACATGAATTACTGATCCAACTAGAACCCCAATTACAATCCACTTATAAACTCTCTTCAAAATATCTGTTGTTTCTTATTTTGAAAAATCTAATCTATCTTTTTGTGTCATCTTTGGAATAACAATATTAGAATTCTTGATTTTGTACACAAAATCTTCAATATATTTTTCTAGATGTAATTTATCAATAATATAACCTCCAACTACTCCAATCAAAATACCGAAGGAAATATACAAAATAGCGATTCTAAAATCGAAGTATCCAAAGAGCATAACTATTGCTGCTTCATTAACTATTGATGAAGTAATTAGAAAACTAAATGTGATTTCCAAAGGAACACCACTACTAATTAATCCTAAAAAATCGGAATACTACTACAGCTACAAAACGGTGAAATTACTCTCAAAGTAGATCCAAAGAGATTTCCAACAATTCCCTTGAATTTTTCAAGGATTTTCTTTGTTCTTTCTGGTGGAAAATAACTCCTAATATAAGATATTAAGCAGATCATAAAAACTAGTAAAAAAGTAATTTTAATTGTATCATATATAAAGAAATGAACAGACGTTCCCAATGATGTATTAACATAAATATTTAATAATCATAAGAGCCACTTAACAGCTTTATCTAGACCTGTGAACATCATATGACTAAATACTTGATTAGATTCATATTTTCATTTAAAAAATCTTCCTTAATACTATACTTAATCATGTTCTTAATTCTTCTGGAAGATATGATCTCTAAGTCCTTAAACTTCTTCAAATGTTTAGAAGTATTTGCCTGCTTAATTCCAAGTAAATCTTCAATCTCGCACACACATAGTTCGTCATACTCTAAAAGCTTCATAAATATGTTAAATCTGTTCCAATCTGAAAGTAATTTTACTACCTCAAATTTGTCCATTTTTTTACGCCTCCATTACTATACAGCAATACTACTACACAGTAATATTACCATGAAGTAATAAAGATTTCAAGCAATAAAAAACATCTCTCCTCAAGCACCCTCACTCACATAGATAGAAAACTTAAGGCTGCTTCGTTCCCGACCTGACCTAATTCGCCACCAACTATTGAATGAGGATGATTGAAAAGAGATATTGTAATTTTATATTTATTTTTACTTCAATCTCATCTTCTTGAAAAAATCTGAAACAATTTCGCTACACTCTTTTTCCAAAATTCCATTTTCTACATTTACTTCATGATTAAATTTATGATCAAATAATTTTACTACACTTTCATGTGCTCCAGATTTTTTATCCTTCGCTCCATAAACAACATTTTTTATTCGTGATTGAATAATTGCTCCTGCACACATTGGACAAGGTTCAATTGTAACATATAGTGTACAACTGTCAAGTCTCCAACTTTTTAAAACTTTATTCGCTTTTTCAATTGCAATTATTTCTGCATGCCCAGTTGCAAGATTTATTTTCTCTCTAGAATTATGAGCTTCTGCTATAACTTTTCCATCTTTTACTATGATTGCTCCAATCGGGACTTCTCCTTCATTAAAGCCCTTTTTAGCCTGTTCTAAAGCTAATTTCATATAGTTTCTATGATTCATTATGCTTTCTTAATCTATCTCTATATAAATGTGGTTTTCTATATACTTTATGACACGTTCTACATCTTGCTTCGTAAGATTCTTCTGCACCAATCATAACAATTGGGTCTATATATCTTGCTGGTTTTCCATTAACGATTCTTTGTGTTCTCGTTGCAGGACGGCCACATTTAACACAAATGGCAGTTAATTTTGTTACATATTCTGCAAGCGAAAGCAGCTTAGGCATAAAACTAAAAGGTTCACCTCTAAAATCTCTATCTAATCCACTAACAATAACTCTAACACCTTTACCTGCCAAATATTCCACTATTCCCACAGCTTCGGCATCTAGGAACTGTATTTCATCTATAGCAACTACATCTGTCAAATCATCTATATGATCGAATATTTGATTAGCAAAAGAAATATTCACAGATTTTGATCTTCTATTGTTATGAGACACAACTTCGCTCTCAGAAAACCTATCATCCATAAGAGGTTTAAAAACAACAATATTTTTTTTAGCGTATTCTAGCCGTTTCACCCTTCTTAGAAGCTCTTCAGTTTTTCCGGCAAACATTGGCCCAGTTATTACTTCAATCCATCCATCTTTTTGATTTAAATACATAATTCCACCCCATTAATCAACTAATATTATGATACAATAAACACTTTAAAAAAACAATATAAATTTCAAAAATACAAATATGACTTTTTAAATATTATTTTATATTATAAATTATTTTTTCTTTGAAATCAAATTAATTTTTTTTGATTTCATTTTAGTTTACAAAACGGCCAAGTAAAAGGATTTTAAGTTATTTAGAAAAACATAAAAATTACTTGAAATAACTTTATAAAACTGTACAATTATGGTATAATTGTTTGAAATCTAAAATATTATTTCAGTAAGGAGAATATCATGAGCAAAAAATTCGATATATCAGAAGAAAAAAGACAGGAATTACTTCAAGAAATAAAAACACACTTAAAAAAACCTGGACCACTTCTTCCAATTTTACATGAAGCACAAAGAATTTTCGGTTGTATACCTGTACCAGTACAAAAATTAATTTCAGATGAAACTGATGTTTCTGTTGCAGAGATTAATGGAATTGTTACTTTTTACTCTAGTTTTTCACTAACTCCAAAAGGATTACATGTTCTTGGAGTTTGTTTAGGTACTCCTTGTTATGTAAGAGGAGCTCAAACAATTTTAGACTCTGTAAAAAATGAACTTGGTATTGATGTTGGTGAAACTACTGAAGATGGATTTTTTACTTTAGAAGCAATTAGATGTATTGGAACTTGTGGTATGGCTCCTGTAATGAGTTTTGATGAAACTGTATACGGGGAAGTTGATGTAACAAAAGCAAAAAAAATTATAAAGGATGCGAGGAAAAAATAATGGAATTAAGCCAAGTATTAGATTTGCTAGATGCCAAACAATACAACCTTGAATGTCCCATGTGTGTTAAAGAAATTAATTACGCTTTCGTATGTGATTTAATGAGTGATGCTTTAATGCTACTTAAACAGATGCCCAGTTATATTGGTGCTCATGGAGCTTTAGTAACTGGACTAGTTACTAACCAAGCACTAAGAACAGCAGAAATATTAGACTTAGAGACAATAATATTTGTTAGGGGAAAGGTACCTTCACAGTCAGTGATTGATTTAGCCGATGAGATTGGAATCACTTTGATTGGTACTGCACTTACAATGTATCGTACAAGTGGATTACTTTTCATGAATGATGTAAAAAGTTATGAATCCGTGTTAGAGGAAGAATAGTTTGGAACCCTTTGCTAGAGACTATAATATTGAAAAACACGATTTAACAAATGCAGGAACTATTGCAAGCCTAACAAAGAGAGAACTTAAAAAACGAGGTTTAACTCGTGATTTTATTAAAAAAGTAACTATCGGAATTTATGAAGCAGAGATTAATGTAGTTATCCATTCATACGGAGGAATTGCCGCAATAAGTATTACTGATGACTCTATTGAAGTTACCTTTACAGACAAAGGTCCTGGAATAAATTCTATTGATGATGCTATGATGGCTGGATTTTCTACTGCTAGTTCCTTAGCAATAGAAAATGGATTTGGAGCAGGAATGGGATTACCCAATATTAAAGCTGTTTCAGATAAAATGGTTCTTACATCTTCAAAAGAAGGTACGAGATTATATTTAAAATTTGATATTAGTAGTGATAATTATGAAAGTTAAAAATCTTTTAGAATCAACAGATTTCTATTTAATTTCAGATAATTCTGGAATTAAAAATGAAGTTAACGGTATTTATTCATGTGATTTACTTAGCCATGTAATGGGATTCGCCAGTGAAAAGAATATTTTGATAACAGTTTTGAATAATATTAATGTTCTCGGGGTAGCTAGTTTACTAGATTTATCTTGTGTAATTTTTTCACACAAGATTCAAGTAAATGAAGCAATAATCATTAAGTCAAACGAACTTAATATTCCTTTAATAGGAACAAAATTAACAACTTCAGAAACTGTTATTTCATTGTACAATCTTGGAGTACCTAATTAAATATTTTTATGATTTGCACATGCATTCAATTCTTTCACCGTGTGCAGATGAATTAATGACTCCAAATAATATTCTTAATATGGCAATGCTTAAAGAACTAGACTTTGTAGCAATCACAGATCACAATACCACTAAACAACTTAAAGTTATCAAGGAATTAGAAGACTCATATGAATTCATCTTTGTTCCAGGAGTTGAAGTAACTGTAAAAGAGAATTTTGATGTTCTTTGCTTCTTTAAGTCATTTAATGATGCATTTATATTTGATAAGTACCTAGAAAAAAATTTAGATGGTGAATGGGGTATTTTCGAACCTAAAGACCAGGTACTAACGGATATTTATGATACTGAAGTTGGAACATTTAATAAACCATTAACTGAGACATCTATTCCATATAATGAGCTTGTAAAAGAAGTTAGAAAATTATCTGGATTACTTGTATTATGTCACTTAGATAGACAATACCGCAGTGCGTTTAATATCGTAAATTTTGATGATATTGAATTTGATGCTATTGAGATTTCACCTTATTCTAAAGAAGAGTTTTTGAAAAAACATCCTCAATTAAATAAATATAAAGTATTGTTTAATTCTGATGCTCACACATTACTTTCTATTTCAGAAAAGGAATATTCTTTAGATCTCAAAGATAAATCAATCAACAGTTTCTTTGATTTCTTCACAGGCAAAGATAATGAATGAGTTGTCTTTGCATATTCTAGATATTTGTCAAAATTCTATTAAGGCAAATGCTGATTTAATTGAAATCACTATTACCGAAAATATAGATAAAAATATCTTTATGATAGAAATAACAGATAATGGACATGGAATGAGTAAATTAACTCTTTCTGAGGTTTCAGATCCATTTTTCACTACTAGAACAACAAGAAAAGTTGGTCTAGGAGTATCATTATTTAAGATGGCTGCAGAAATGGCAAATGGCAGTTGTGTTTTATCTTCTATTGTTGATATCGGAACAAAAGTAACCGCAATATTCGAACATAATCATCTTGATAGGGCTCCGCTAGGTGCTATTGAAGATAGTATAAATATATTAATATTAAATGAACGAGAAATAGAAATTCTATATACACATAAGTATAATAATCAAATATATATCTTTGATACTAGAGAAGTAAAAAAAGTATTAGATGGAATTCCATTCACTGATTACAATGTAATTATGTGGATTAAGAATAATATAAAAGAAGGAATTAAAATGATCCAAGAGGAGGAATCAAGATGAAATCTTTAGACGATTTAAAGAAGATTCGAGATGCAGCACAGAGTAAAGTAAATATGCGAGGAAAGAATGACGGAATGAGAGTATTAGTTGGTATGGCTACTTGCGGTATTAGCGCTGGTGCTCGCCCAGTAATGAATACGTTTGTAGAAAAAATTGCTGAAAATAATATTGAAAAAGTAACCGTCACTCCAGTTGGTTGTATTGGTGAATGTGCAATAGAGCCTATTGTTGAAATTCTTGAGGGAGATATAAGAACTACTTATTGTAGAGTAGACGTAGAAGCTGCAGAAAGAATTGTCAAAGAACATATTATTGGTGGCAAAGTTGTCTTAGATTATGTGATTGGAAAATATAGATTGTAGGTGAATGACAGATGATAGAAAGAGCACATGTACTTATATGTAGTGGTTCAAATTGTATTGCTCGTGGCGCAAAGTCACTACGTGATGAATTCGAAGAACACTTAGCAAGACTTGGAATCAGAAATGAAATAAAATTAGTAAATACTGGTTGTGTAGGATTATGTGAACAAGGACCTTTCGTTATTGTTTATCCAGAAGGTGTTTTTTATGCCTTAGTTAAGAACAAGGACATTAAAACGATTTGTGATGAACATTTATATAAAGGTCGTATTGTTGAAAAACTAGTTTTTGATGAAGCTTTAACTGAAAATAAAGAAGTAAAAGCATTTGATGAAATTAAATTCTACTCAAAGCAAACCCGCGTTGCACTTCGTAACTGTGGGCTAATTAATCCTGATGATATTGAAGAATACATCGCACATAACGGATACCGTGGTTTAGGTAGAGCATTACTCGAAATGACTCCAAAAGAAGTTATAGATGAGATGCAAAAATCTGGCCTTCGTGGACGTGGTGGTGGTGGATTCCCAACAGGTCTTAAATGGAACTTTGCTTATAACAACGAATCAGATCAAAAATATGTTATTTGTAATGCCGATGAAGGAGATCCAGGGGCATTTATGGACCGCGCTTTACTTGAGGGAGATCCACATAGTATTTTAGAAGGATTAATGATTGCAGGTTATGCAATTGGTGCAGATAAAGGTTATGTTTATGTAAGAATAGAATATCCAACTGCCATTGAAAAACTAAAAATTGCGATTAGCCAAGCTGAAAATCTTGGATTACTCGGAGATGATATTTTTGGTAGTGGATTTAATTTTGATATCGAAATTCGATTAGGTGCAGGAGCATTTGTTTGTGGAGAAGAAACTGCATTAATCGCTTCAATTGAAGGTGGAAGAGGAATGTCAAGAAACAAACCTCCGTTCCCAGCAGCAAAAGGATTATGGGGTAAACCTACCATCATCAATAACGTGGAAACACTAGCTAATATTCCTGAGATTTTATTCCAAGGAGCAGAATGGTTTGCTAGAATAGGAACAGAAAAATCAAAAGGAACAAAAGTATTTAGTTTAGGTGGAAATATAAAAAATGCTGGTCTTGTAGAAGTTCCTATGGGAACAACTTTAAGAGAAGTAGTTTATGAAATAGGTGGAGGAATTCCTAAAAACAAACAGTTAAAAGCTGTTCAAACAGGTGGACCTTCAGGTGGAGCAATTCCAGAACACTTACTTGATTTAAAAATCGAGTATGAAACATTAATTGAAGTTGGTTCAATGATGGGTTCAGGTGGAATGGTAGTTATTGATGAAGATGCTTGTATGGTTGATATTTGTCGTTTCTATTTGGATTTCACTGTAGATGAATCTTGTGGAAAATGTACACCATGCCGAGAAGGTACTAAAAAAATGCTTGAGATGCTAAATATAATTTCATCTGGAGAAGGTACTCTAGAAGATATTGATAAATTGGAAAAACTTGCAAAAATAGTTAAAAGTTCTTCTCTTTGTGGTCTTGGACAAGCAGCTCCAAACCCAATTCTTTCAATGTTAGAACACTTCAGAGATGAATTCGAAGCACATGTTGTAGACAAAAAATGTCCAGGTGGAGTTTGTAAACCTTTAATTCAATTCTTTATTACCGATGATTGTATTGGTTGTACAAAATGCGCAATAAATTGCCCAGAACAATGTATTACAGGTACAGTTAAACAGTTACATAAAATAGATACATCAGCTTGTATAAAATGTGGAATTTGTAAAAATGTCTGCCCAGTTGATGCAGTTATAAGTTTTTAGGAGGCTAGATGATGAAAAATATTAATTTGACAATAAATGGTATTAAAACCACTGTTCCAGAAAACTATACTGTTATGCAAGCTGCTGAAGAATTAGGCTATGATATTCCTAGGCTTTGTTTCCTTAAGGGAATTAATGAAACATCAAGTTGTCGTCTATGTGTAGTCGATGTTAAGAATATTAATGGTCTTAAAAACTCTTGTACTCTAGCAGTTCAAGAGGGTATGGAAGTAAATACAGATACCGAAGAAATTCATGAATCTGTTGTTCAAAATTTACAACTATTAGCTAGTAATCATATTTTTGAATGTTGGGCTTGTGAAAGAGAACACAATTGTGAATTACTTGATTTAATGAGAAGATTTAATGTTGAAAATATATATGGTGAAAGTAATAATTTCTCTAAAAAAGAAAGATTAATTAATGATAGTTCTAATTCTATCGTTTTGGATAGTGGAAAATGTATTTTATGCGGAAGATGTGTATCTGCATGTGAAGTATATACAGGATTAAATATTTTAAACTTTAATGAACGTGGTAATGAAACATATGTTGGTCCCGCATTATTCCATGGTATGGAAGATAGCGGATGTATTTTATGTGGAAAATGTATCCAAGCATGTCCAGTTGCTGCTATTAAAGAAAAATCTGAGATTGATTTAGTATTAGATGCATTAAAAGATAAAAATAAAATCGTTGTTGTTGGTGCAGCTCCTTCAGTTAGAGTTGCTCTAGGTGAAGAATTTGGTAGTGAAATAGGAGAAAATGTTGAAGGTAAGATGTTTTCATCATTTAAATTAGTTGGATTTGATGAAATAATGGATGTCAACTTTGCTGCTGATTTAACAATTATGGAAGAAGGACATGAACTTCTAAAAAGAGTTCAATCAGGTAAAAACTTACCACAATTTACTTCTTGTTCTCCTGGTTGGATAAACTATATCGAACAATACGAACCTGAATATTTAAGTAATCTTTCTACTGCTAAATCACCACAACAAACAGCAGGGATTATTTCAAAGCATCATTATGCTTTTGAACTTGGATATAATATAGAGGATATAAAATTCGTTTCTATCATGCCTTGTATAGCTAAAAAAGACGAAGCAAGACGTCCTGAAATGGAATATGAAGGAATAAGAGATGTAGATTACGTTTTAACTACAAGAGAATATGCAAGATTATTAAAACGTAAAGGAATTGACTTAATGAAGCTAGGAGATTCTAAGCCTTATGGAGATTTAGCTAGATATACTGGTGCTGGAATGATTTTCGGAGTAACAGGTGGGGTTATGGAAGCATCTTTACGTACTATTTCTGAAGTTCTTGGTGAAGAAGATAAAGAAATTAAATTCACTAAAGTAAGAGGACATGAAGGAATAAAAGAAGCAACTTACACTTTAGCAGGACAAGAGCTAAATGTAGCTGTAGTTCATGGTGGTGCAAGTATAAAAGAATTCTTCAAACGTATGAAAAACTCAAAAAAAGAATATCACTTTATTGAGTTTATGGGTTGTATTGGCGGTTGTATTAATGGTGGTGGACAACCGATTCACTCTGCCAAGATACAAGATACTGTAGATATCTCTTTATTAAGATCTCAATCTGTTTACGCAATTGATGAACATAAAAAACATCGTGAATCTCATACTAACAAAATAATATTACAAATGTACAAAGATTGGCTTGTAGAACCAGGTTCTGACTTTGCTCACAAACTGATTCATACGAAATATAAACCAAGAAAATTCTATAAATAATAAAAGAAAACCCAAATTTCTTAA
>JAOZRX010000055.1 GCA_029939945.1 Candidatus Izemoplasma sp.
CTTAGGAGTAATCCTTAGTCTACTTTTTATTTTTGTCATTTTTTGATATTCATGTAACAACCAAATATGAAATGGTCTTCACCGAAGTATAGGTATTCTGAACGAAATGTTCCAATGTAGTCTTTTCCTAACATACTATAGATATCATTATTCATGTTAAAATCAGGTAGTTTACCTAATATGTTTTTACCATCAAATAAGTAAGAAGCTTGGACTGGAGTTGCATAATTACCAGATGCATTAAATTCACCACCTGCAGCAACCATTACAAAGATTGCTTTTTTACCATTTAGCACTTTATGAATATCTGTACTGTCGATGCATGGTTGTATGTTGGTAAATCCAAGCTTTGGAATATCATCATATCCTCCCATAGCTGAACCTGTGTGTTCTAAGTTGAATTTTTCTGAATTCTTTTTATCAGTAAACACACGTTTTAGAACACCATTTTCAATTAGTGTTACTGAATCATTTTCTTTTGTTACACCTTCGGTATCAAAGAATTTTGAATAAGATGTTTTTGGGTTATTGTTTTGTATAATGGTTAATTTTTTGTTAAATAGTTTTTCCCCAAGTTTATTGTCAAATAGCGATGCTTTGTTTCCGTATATTTCACCATTTAATTGTTTCATTAGGAATTGACCTAATGAATCTGGACTTAGGAAAAATATTGGTACTTTTTCTTCAGTAGGTAAATCTACCGTATTACGTTCTGCTTGTAGTTGTTTTTTTATGAAAGATAGGAATCTATCTAAATCTAAATTTCTGCCTTCCCATCCGATAAAGGTATCAAACAAGTTTGGACTACTTTTTGCTTTTACGATAAGAGAAAGTTCTAGATGCTCATCTTGGTATCTTAAATATAGTCCATCTGTGTTTTCCAGTATATAATCAATTTCTATTGTTTTTATTGATTCACTAAAGATAAAATCGTCAAACTCTTGATTTAATGAGCTTAGGACGTTCTCAGTAAGTTTCATTAAGTCATTTTCACTGTAGTGGGTATCTTTATAGTTTCTATGATTTTTTTTATTTGATTCCAATTCATAAGGGTAGAGAATATTGGAAGATAGGTTGTCGATTGCTTGCTTTGTAAGTTCTTCTTCTGATGAAGAACCTACTGCACCTGAAATCCCTATTTTCCCATCCTGAAAGACACGGACTGCTTTTCTTTCAATATCTTTAACTCTGATTGAATTGATTTGAGATGCTTGTAGTTTAATTGAAGTTTCTTTTCTTTTTATGCTGATTTTTTCTTTTTTCATAGTTTAACCTCCTACATTATATTGAGTTTGCGAACCAAAGTAAACGGTCCTCCAAACCCAACTGGAAGCGGAAATTGTTCCATTTTACCGCAACCTCCACCAACAAAACTTAGTAGTTCAAATTCTTCACTAACTGCATCTACTATTTTAAGTGTTTCAAAAACATTTCCAGTTATTACTGAAAGATTAATTGGTGTAGTAATTTCTCCGCTTTCTATTTTGTATGCACGTGATGGTGCAATAGTAAATGTACTCATTCCTGATCCGTGTTTAATTGTGTCAACAAAGACACCATATTTTATTCCTTTAATAATATCTTTTAATGGAGTTGTTCCTTTTTCAATGTAAGTTGTTGTCATTCTGACAATAGGTTCGAATTCAAAGTTAATCGATCTTGCATTGCCGGTTGGATTTTCTTCAAGAGCTGCTGCTGTGGCAATGCTGTGAAGACGATCTGTTAAGATACCATTTGTGATGATGCTTGTTTTTCTACCTTTTGTTCCTTCATCATCAAATGGTACATATCCATTACCAGCGACAGTCCCATCATCGATAATGGTTAGTAGAGATTGTCCTACT
The DNA here is from genome assembly GCA_029939945.1 of Candidatus Izemoplasma sp. Classification (GTDB taxonomy): domain Bacteria; phylum Bacillota_I; class Bacilli_A; order Izemoplasmatales; family Izemoplasmataceae; genus JAFGXW01. Next base: position 1,845 of record JAOZRX010000055.1, read on the forward strand.
TGTTTTCCAAGAGTCCATTCTTTTCTCATGGCCTCATCACCAACCATAAAGTCTGATTCACTCTTGTGACCAAAACTTTCATGAGTAAAGACGCCTGTTGCAATTGGTCCCATTAAGACGGGGTATTCGCCAGGTTCAAATGATTCAGCATTTTTAATAAATTCAACATTTTTTGCAATTTCTTCTATAAAGAATGGTACTTTTTCTTTTAACTCAGAAAAAGTAACTTTTGCATTTGAAGAGGAGAATTGGTTTTTGTTATTCTTATAAGTGCATTGCATTTGTAAACTAACACCACAAGTTTGTTTGTCAAATTTAATATTGGTTCCCTTTGAGGTGTAGATTTCTTTAATGGTTACATCATCTACATAGAAAACATTCTTCATTTTGATGGTTTCATCAGTACATAAATTAGAGATTTCTTTAATTAATGCGTCTTTAAGGTTTAGTGGTACATCTCTTAATGAGTTTTCATTATATTGAATAAGTTCCTCATTGTTTACTTCATACATTTTAACGTATGGATGATTTTCAATATCTGGATTTGGAGTAGCCATACTAGCTAAAGTATTAATTTGATTTTGAATATTGTCCAAATCAGTTAGCGAAGCATAGTACCATCGTGTTCCATCAAAAACACGAATAAATGCTCCTTTGTTTGAACGTACTTTTTGTTCTTGAAGTTCGCCATTCTTATAAGTGATTCTCGTAGTAAAACAATCTTCAATGCGTACGTCGATATAAAATCCTTTGGGATATATAAACATATTTGCCTCCTTATATTTTTTTACCTATTAACTATATTTTATCATATCCTTTGTATTAATCATATAGTTGTAAATCCATATAAAAAATGTGGATTATTATGGAAACTAAAAAGTAATTATGGAATCTATCACTTACATATAATAAAAAGTAGCAATTAATAATAATACAACGAGTGAACTAGTGAAGACTTTGTAGACCCTGATTTTATTTGTATTTAAAAATATTTTATAATAAATCCATCAGACATCTCGTTTTGATAGTTTTGATAAAGTTATGGAATAAGTGAGCAATTTGGTATAATGTAAAATAGGAATGTAAAAATCTGTAAATGAATAAATAAATTATATTCATATACAAAAAAATAATGAGGTGGTTCAATGATATATTGTGGAATAGATGGTGGAGGAACAAACACTAGAGTAATAGTAAGGGATGATAATAAAATTATAGTTGATATATTAAAGAGGCCTTCCTCAATAGATGTAATATCTATTGAGAACAATTAGAGTTACTAAACTGGATAACATTTTTTCCATTTGTAATTGAAAACTAATTATGTACAAGCATGTTATAATGACAAAGAGGATAAGAACTAAATATTGTGAAAAGGAATTGATATAAATGATAGATAAACGATTAGACTTAGCGTCTCATTTAAAAGAAATGGAAAAAGAAATACTAAAAATTGTAGTTGGATTTGATGGTTTTGTTGATGAGATAATTCATGCTGTAGACAAAAGAATTGATAGTACTAACTATTCAAGAATTAAAACAATAGAAGATTTCGCAGCACGTATTGCACGTGCTAGTGGACTAAGCACTAATATTGAATTAGTTCCTCAACAAATTAAAATAGGTGGTAACGGACCAATAATGTGCAATGCTTTATCAAAACATGATACAAAAATAGGTTATATTGGTGCTCTAGGTTATCCAATAATTGACAATGTATTTATTGATTTAGATGAAAATGTAGATATGTATTCAATCGGAAACCCAGGACATACTGATGCTTTAGAATTTCATGATGGAAAACTATTGCTCGGGAAAATGTCTTCACTAACAGATATAACGTATAAAAGAATGATAGATTTACTAGGAAAAGATAAAGTAGTGGAATTACTAAGCGAAACAAACTTACTAGTTTCAGTTAACTGGAGTATGATTCCTAATAACACAGATTTATGGAGAAAAATTATAACTAACATTTTACCTTTATTGCCAGTTAGAAAACAAAAACCATTATTCTTCGTGGATCTAGCAGATCCGGAAAAAAGAAAAAATGCTGAAATAATCGAAGCATTAGATTTATTAAAAGAATTTAAGTCTAATTTCTTTGTAATATTAGGCCTTAATAAAAAAGAAGCTTATGATGTCGCAAAAGTACTAAACCTATTTGATTTTCAAAGTTTAAACAATATGCAAGTATCATTAGAAGATCTAAATATAGCACTATATGATTATTTAGAAATAGACTCAGTAGTTATTCACCCAGTAGATAGTTCTTGTACAGTGATAGATGGAGTATTCTATAGTGAAAAAGGACCATACATTTCAATACCTAAATTAACAACGGGAGCAGGAGATAACTTTAATGCAGGATTTGCTTTAGGTATGCTATATAACTTGCGACCAGATCAAGCATTACTTACTGGAATGTCAACAAGTGGATTCTACGTTAGGAATGCAAAGAGCCCTAACTTTAAAGAATTAGTTGATTTTATTGAATCTTGGTCAAATGGAGAATTATGATATTTTGTACAAAACGGGTTTAGATTGGTATTGAAGTTAAACGGTGGGGACCTGTGTTATCATATGCAAACAATGATAAGTTGTAACTAAATGGGTCACAATTCATGAGCCGTATCACACATAACAAAATATTTAATAATGCAAGAAAACATACAAGAAAACATACTAATCAAATCTTGTGTTTTTCATTATGAATTTGAATTTGTTCATCCTTTTAGTGATGGTAATGGAAGAATGGGAAGATTGTTTCAAACTTGTTTACTCTCATCAAAAGAGGAGATATTTGCATATCTCCCTATTGAATCAATTATTAAAGAGCGACAACAAGAATATTATGATGCTATCGCTAAATGTAATAAAGTAGGGAATTCAAATATATTTATAGAATTTATGCTAGATGCAATACTTGAGACTATAATTAGAACAGGTAAAAAAGATAATGAAGATTTTTGGATAAAAATGGGACCTAAATTTATTTATATACGTTACTTTGCAGTAAGAAATAAAGTTGGAGAATTCCTTGGAACATTAGAGGTTACTCAAAATATTAAACCTATTGTTGAACTCGTTGGTGAAAAACGATTAATGAGTAATTAAATCTTAATAGTATATCAAAAAAGTACAATTAGAATCTCTCAATTGTACTTTTTTATATATTTGTGGTAATTTTTGAGGTAGTAGAGGTAGTGAAAGTATCGAATCGAATACTTTCTGTATTTTCCCAAGATTATTTTACACTATCAAGTGCATATCTATTTTGCTCTTTTCAACCCTTGATGATATAATAAATAATAAATATGGTCGAACAAATATACTGCAAGGAGAGACAAAATGAAAATAGATGAAATTCAAAATCAAATTTTGGGATCAGACGTATTTTTTGATACTCCATATGGCAATCGTTTACTATTGTATGCAGACTATACTGCAAGTGGAAAATCCTTAATTCTTATTGAAAAATATATGATTGAGTTACAAAAACTATACGCCAACACTCACACTAATGATAGTATGACAGGAAGAGTGATGACTCAGATTTTGCATCGTGCAGAGGCAAAAATTAAAAAGTATTTACATGCAGATGAGAATTATTATATAGTTCCTGCAGGAACTGGCGCGACTGGAGCTATAGTAAAACTAAGTGAAATACTGGGTTTATATATTTCTCCAGCACTAAAAGTTCGGTTACAAAAAGAACTTAATCTGACAACCAATGATAGGCCTGTAGTGTTCATTGGACCTTATGAGCATCACTCTAATATTTTGATTTGGAAAGAGAGTTTTGCAGAGGTTGTTGAAATTGGGCTTAACAGCGACGGATATATAAATATAGATGAGTTAAGAGAAGAAATAAAAAAAGATAAATATAATGGAAGAATAAAAATAGGTGCTTTTTCAGCTGCTTCGAATATTTCAGGAATTAAAAGTGATGTATTTGCATTGGCAAGAGTTTTGCATGAATATGAAGCTTTGGCAGTTTTCGATTACGCGGCTAGTGCACCTTACGTCGATATAAAATTATATGATGGTTCCGATTATTTAGATGCTATATATTTTTCACCACATAAATTCGTAGGAGGACCGGGAAGTAGTGGTATATTAATCATAAATAAGGATATTTATGAAACCTCTTATCCTCCAACTGTTGCAGGTGGCGGGACTGTAGATTATGTTAGTAATGCTGGATATGAAT
>JAOZRX010000007.1 GCA_029939945.1 Candidatus Izemoplasma sp.
CCTTATCATACAGTTCCAGCCTCGCACATAAGAATTTCCTGGGCACATGGATAAACGAGTAGTGGCCATTCAAACAACAACCGGGTAAAGAATTATATATAATAAGCAGGTTTACAAGCTTTACGAGCGGTCTGACCGCAAGGAGCGAAAGTACTTTCCTTCAGCTATATCTAACTTAATTATAGCACTAGGACTTCTTTAAAAAATATAAGTAAAAAGAAAAGATTTAAAAAATGTATAAAATCATTGAGATCTTATACAAATATTATACGAGGAGCGATTAGATGAAAACAAAAGTAAAAGATCTCTATTCTCGTCATTTAGAGTTAGAACAACAAGTTGTAATATTATATGGGTGGATTAGAAATAATCGTGCTCAAAAAGAATTTGGATTTATTAATTTGAATGATGGAACCTTCTTTGAAACTATTCAAGTTGTTTACGAAAGTGAATTTCTTGAGAATTTTAAGGATGTTCAAAAATATCGTGTAGGTAGTTCTATAAAAGTTACAGGTATTTTAGTAAATACACCTACAATGAAACAACCATTTGAAATTAAATCTAGAAATATAGAATTGATTGGTGATTCATTAGAAGATTATCCAATTCAACCGAAAAGACATAGTCGTGAATTTTTGAGGGAAAACGCTCATCTAAGACCTAGAACAAACTTGTTTACAGCTGTATTTAGAGTTAGAAGTATCTTAACTCACGCAATTCATACCTTTTTCCAAGAAAGAGATTTTATCCATGTTGCTGCCCCTTTAATTACTGCGAGTGATGCTGAAGGTGCTGGAGAAGCATTCAAAGTAACAACTCTTAATTTGGACAATATTCCTAAGACTGAAGATGGAGAAGTTGATTATAAAAAAGACTTCTTTCAAAAAAAGGCTAACTTAACTGTATCAGGGCAACTTCAAGCAGAAGCTTTTGCTCTTGCATTTAAGGATGTTTATACATTTGGGCCTACATTTAGAGCTGAAAACTCAAATACAACCACTCATGTAAGTGAATTTTGGATGATTGAGCCTGAAATTGCTTTCGCAGATATCCATGATGATATGCAGTTAGCAGAAGATATGGTTAAGTTTATTATTCAGTATGTGATGGAAAAAGCACCAAAAGAAATGGAATTCTTTAATAAATTTGTTCAAAAGGGCCTTTTAGAAAAGTTAAACAAAGTAGTTTCTAGTGATTTTATAAGAATAACCCACAAAGAAGCTATTGATGTATTATTAAAGGCAAAAGTTAAATTTGAAAACTTACCAAGACAAGGAAAAGATTTAGCTACTGAACATGAAAAATACTTGGTAACTCATTTTGATGGTCCAGTTTTTGTAATTGATTGGCCAAAAGACATAAAAGCTTTCTATATGCGATTAAATGATGATTTAGAAACTGTAGCTGCGATGGATTTACTTGTCCCGGGCAGTGGAGAATTGATTGGGGGAAGCCAAAGAGAAGAAAGATTAGAATATTTAGAAAAAAGAATGAAAGAAATGAATGTTCCTAAAGAAGATTTATGGTGGTATTTAGATCTTCGTAAATATGGTGGATGTAAACATGCAGGATTCGGGCTTGGATTTGATAGAATGTTAATGTATATGACAGGAATTGAAAACATTAGAGACGTTATTCCTTTCCCAAGAACACCAAGAAATTGCGAATTTTAGTAAATTAAAAGAGAATCTCGAAAAATGAGATTCTCTTTTTTAGTGTAATTATTTTTTAGTAGTTTTTAATGTTTCTGCAATTGTAGCAGTTAATCCAGTAATTCCTTGTAAGTCAGATGGAACAATTAATGTAGTTGATTGTCCATTTGCTACTTGAACCATTGCTTTGTAAGCTTCTAAACGTAAGAATGCTTCATCTGCTCCAGCTTTTTTGATTAATTGAATACCTTTTGCAGTTGCATCTTGCACTTCGATAATCGCTTTAGCGCGACCTTCAGCTTCTTGAATTCTAACTTCTTTTTCTGCTTCTGCTCTTAAGATTGATGATTCTTTGTCACCTTCAGCATTTAAGATTGCAGCTCTTTTTTGACCCTCTGCAATAAGAATTGCTTGACGACGTTCACGTTCAGCACGCATTTGTTTTTCCATTGCTTCACGGATGTCCTTAGGTGGAATGATGTTTTTAACTTCGACACGGTGAATTTTAATTCCCCATGGATCTGTTGCTTCATCTAAGATGATTCTCATTCTACTGTTGATTAAATCACGTGATGTTAGTGATTCATCTAATTCAAGTTCACCAATGATATTACGTAATGTAGTAGCTGTTAAGTTTTCAATAGCTCTCATTGGGTTGTGAACACCATAAGTAAATAATTTTGGATCTGTTATTTGGAAAAATACTACTGTATCAATTTGCATTGTAACGTTATCTTTTGTGATAACTGGTTGTGGTGGGAAATCTACTACTTGTTCTTTAATTGATACTTTTTTAGAAATTCTGTCAACAACCGGAATAACAAAATATATTCCTACATTCAATGTCTTGTGATACGCTCCTAATCTTTCAATTACGTAACGATTTGATTGTTGAACAATTGTAAATGCAGAACCAATGAGTATCAACAATAATACGATCATAATTATTAGAATAATGTAACCTAATGGCATAATAATCCTCCTTATTAATCTTCCTTTTTTATTTTTTTGAATCTTTGCTTAAAACGGATAACTTATACCTGAATACCTTAATTCAGTTTCAGATAAGTAGTCTCTGATTGTTTTTTTCTTTCTTGAGAACATAATTAAGCCCATATCTATGGCTATTCCTGCTGAGAAAGTAAACATCCAAAAAACTGTCTTCCATAAAAACTCTCTAAGTAATAATGTGAACCAGTTAATCTTACCAAATAGTTCAATTTTCATAAGTTTTCTACCAAATGTTTGGCCCTTAAATATTAAGTGATAAAAATAATTAAGTATACTGAAACTAACAAAGAAATAAAGAGCTACATTAAGATAGTATGCTAAAATCATTTCTGTATAATCTTGATTATCAGTATTAAAATCTTCTCTTAATGTTGTTGTTAGAGTCTCATACTCTGTTAAAGTAACTTCTTCTAAATCAAGCTGATCACCATAAATATTAAGTGTTTCATAATAATCATCCATGTTTTCCTGATAGATAATAAAATCCTCATCATAGTTTGGATAATGTGATTTTAATAAATCCCCTACAAAAAAGGTAAGTAATAAACTTAATGTCAAGATTATTGGCATTGCGTCTACTAAAAATGCTGCTAAGCGTCTAAAAAAGCCTACTCTCATGAAATCCTATCAACAATTAGTTTAACGCCTTCAATAGCAAGTACTTCGACTTTTTCTTCAACTATAATGTCTTCGTCTCCTGATGTAATAGCTAGCCAAAACTTACCATCGATTTTTACTTCTCCTCTTTCACCCACATTGATATCTTTAGTACATACTGCAACTTTACCAACTAACCGATCTGTGTTGGTGGAAATTACATTTGTTTTTAAATAATTCTTTACGATTGGGCGAACACTTATTAATAAGACTAAAGAAACAACAACAAACGCTATTATTTGTCCTATTGGGTGTAATCCAACCAAAGCTAAAATGAAAGCTATTAACCCCCCCGCACTAAACCAAATACTAGCTAAGTCCATAGTGTTAATTTCAATTAATGCTGCTAAAATAATAACTGCAAACCATACAATAATCATAATCTCTTCCATAATTTACACCTCCGGTTGATTCAAATCAATAACTAATGCAGACTCTTCTTTATTCCATTTAGTTTTAAATTTGAATGACTTGTTATCGCCTAACTCTACACCTACTAAGTTGGCAATCTCTTTCATGAATTTCTTGTTGCATACCCTAGCATAACTAGGTTTCACTGTAATTTTATGTCTTTTCTCTTCTGGAATTGCGCCTATATCGTGTTCTTCTTTAGAGATTGGCTTAACTGCAACTTTTTTTGAATCAGGATCAAGACCAAGTAAAACACTAAATGCATGATCAAAATGTGAACTAGCAGATTTATTTAGCGTGATGTTTGATTCATATAATGTAGCAACGCCGTCTTTTGGTTTTTTTGATGCCCATACGAATGACATAAATTCACCTCCTATATTTTTTTCATAACCGTTATATCATAATTATAACTGTAAATAAGAAAAAATACAAGAAAATTATTTATTATTATTTTTATTTATTGAGTTACGATTTTTTTATTGCTTTATGATGTTGTAGTTATAGGATTAATCATTATTTCTTATTTTCCAAGACAGAATTTTGAAAATAACTCTTCTAATAAACTAGTTGTTGAAGTATCTCCAATAATTTCTCCTAAAGTACTCCACGCGTTCTTTAAATCAATTTCTACCATATCAATAGGTAGTTCATCTTTTATTGCTTTTAGGGCGTCTTTAAGGGACATAAGTGCTTCATTAAGTTTTGATATGTGTCTTGCATTAGAAATATATGTTTGATCAATTAAATTTACTTCTCCACTTAAAAACATTTGTTTAATCATATTTTCTAGATCATCAATTCCTGTTTTGTTTAGTGCACTTACTGCAATGCTGTGTTTAAATGTATGAGCTAATTCTTTGTTTAAATCTGTTTTATTGATAATGATAATTCTTTTTTTGTCTTTTGTTAAATCAAGAAGTTTTTCATCATCAGTTGATAGAAGCTGATTGTTATCTAGTACAAACAATATTAATTCAGCTTCATTAATAACTGATTTTGCTTTATCAATACCGATTTTCTCAATAAAATCGTCTGATTCTCTAATTCCGGCAGTATCTATTAAATTCAGAATGATTCCGCCGATATTGATACTTCCCTCAACTATATCTCTTGTTGTACCTTGTATTTCGGTTACAATGGCTTTATCTTCACGTAGTAATGCATTTAGTAAACTTGATTTTCCGACGTTTGGTTTTCCAATAATGGCTGTTTTAACACCATCTTTAATAACTTTACCATAATTTGCTTTTTCTAGTAGATTATTAATATTTTCTAGTAAATCTTTAATTTTTGGTTTGATAATTATATTCGATAACTCAATTACATCATCGTATTCTGGGTAATCTATATTTACTTCTATATGGGCAATAATATTAAGCAATTTAGTTCTTAATCCAACAATTAATTTGAAGATTTCACCATCTAATCCTTTATTTGCTAGGGAAAGACTTAAATCTGATTTAGCTTCAATAATATCCATTACTGCTTCCGCTTGAGTTAAATCTATTCTTCCACTTAAAAATGCTCTTTCAGTAAATTCGCCTGGATTAGCGCTTCTTGCTCCTTCAAGTAATAAGGTTTCAAGAATTTTATTAGCTACAAATACTCCTCCATGGCAATTAATCTCAACGATATCTTCAGTTGTAAATGTTTTTGGTGCCTTAAAAACAGTAATTAATACCTCATCGATATTTTTGCCGTTGTAGTTAATATGTCCGTAATGTACAGTATGAGTTGCTACTTCTTTAAGATTTGGCCCAGTAAAAATCTTATTTACTATTTCAAAAGATTTATCTCCACTTAATCTAACAATGCTGATTGCACCTTGTCCTAATGCAGAGGAGATTTGAGCGATTGTATCATTCATCATAAATATCACCTAATTTATTATATCACAATCTTAATTTTTATAGTATAATACTTCTAGGTGATAATTATGAATCCAAAAAAAGGTTATAGATATTATGCAATTGTATTTTTATTCTCAGTATTCGCATTAGGTCTTTATGTAGGGTATTTGGCTCTTAAAGAAGGAAGTATTGATTATGATTTAGTTAATTCTTTAATGCTAGTTCCGTTAATGTTTACATTATTTTTGTTTGTATTTGATTTAATTTTTGAAAAGATATTTCCCTCAAAAGCAAAACAAGGAAATGATCAATTTCAAATCTATCTAGATCGAGTTGGTAAAGCAATAACTGATCAGTGTGAGTTTGGGATTGAAGATTACCGTAGATTAAGAGGAAATTCCAGTTTTCAAAAATCAGTTGAACAAGCTTATAAAATTATAATAGATGGTGAAACTGAAGAAATTAATTTTCTATTCTTGGATAAGAAATTCAAGAAAAATACGAATGAGTATATAGCTTTATTAGTAGTCGTTAATGAAGTAAAAGAAATGATAGAAAATTCATGAAAAGACTATTAAAACCAGTCTTTTTGTTTTATAATAGAATTACGTTCCAAAATTCTTAAAAGAGGTGGCAAAACATGGCTTACAAGGCATTATATCGTACTTATAGACCGGCAACTTTTGATGAAATTGCTGGACAAGAACACATTACAAAAACATTTAAGAATGCTTTAAAAAATAATAAGATTGCACATGCATATTTGTTTAGTGGACCAAGAGGGACAGGAAAAACATCAATAGCTAAGATAATTGCTAAAGCTGTTAACTGTGAAAAAGCCCCGATTGAGAATCCATGTAACGAATGTGATATTTGTCGTGGAATAGAAGATAACTCAATAAGTGATGTTATTGAAATAGATGCAGCAAGCAATAATGGTGTAGACGAAATAAGAGAAATAAGAGATAAAGTTAAGTACTTACCAGGAGTTGGAAAATATAAAGTATATATTATAGATGAGGTCCACATGTTAAGTACTGGAGCTTTTAACGCGCTATTAAAAACATTAGAAGAACCTCCTAAACACGTTATATTCATTTTAGCAACGACAGAACCTCATAAAATCCCAGCGACAATTCATTCTCGCTGTCAAAGATTTGATTTTAGAGGAGTAAGTGTACCAGATATGATTGCTAGATTAAACACAATTGTAAAAGAAGAAAATATCGCTGTTGAAAAAGAGGCTATTAAAGTAATCGCAGAAAGCGCAGAAGGCGGAATGAGAGACGCAATAAGTTTGCTTGATCAAGTTGTGTCATATACCGATACAAAAGTTACTGTTTTAGATGTGCATGCAATTAAAGGTACTGTATCAAACGAAAAACTATTAAATATCGTAAACTCGATTTTTGAAAATAATGCAATTTCGGCAATTAAACAGCTTGATGACCTTGTTTTACTTGGAAAAGAAGCTCCAAGACTTGTTGATAACTTAATCAAATTTTACCGTGATTTATTAATATTTAAGAATGTAAATACAGAAGAAAATGATCAATTACTATTCACAGAGCCTACTTTTATTGATTTATCAAAAAAAATAAGTAATAATCTTATATTCTTTTACATTGATACATTAAATAAAGCTCAAAATGATATGAAATGGACGAACAACTCAAAATTATTTATGGAATTAGCATTAATAAAGATGGTTGATAAAGTTGAGAAACAAGAAATTGTAATTGCTGATGAATTCAAATCATTAAAAGAGGAAATTGAGGATTTACGACAAAAAATAGATTCTTATAAGTATGTTCCTCCTGTTGAAAAGAACTTTATTGAAGAGAAGTTAGAACAACAACAAAACCAACAAGAAGATGATCAACCAAGTTTTGAGGAAATCCCGTCATTTAAACCTTCTACCCTTGAGAAAGAAATAGAAAAGGAAGTTGTTGAGGAAATTGCTAAAAAAGAAGATTCAAGGGAAGAACACATTATAGACAAAAAACCTTTATATACAAAAGAAGATATTGAGGAACCGGTTGTCAAAGAAGAACCTGAAGAAGAGATAAATCTATTTAATACAACAATTGAAGAAGTAATAATTAAGAAAACGCCATATTCTACATATGATATAAGATATGTTGAAGATGTACTTAATAACGCAAATAGAGAAGTAAAAATATCAATGAATATGCGCTGGTTTGATATTGAAAGAGAAGCTACTAGTACTAACTTATCTTTTGCAAGAATGATTACAGAGGGTAGACTTTGTGCTACGGATGGTAAAATGGCTATAATAGAGTACTTATCTCCATCACTTTGCAATAGAATGATGAAACCAGAAATCAAAAAACAAATAATAAAGATATTAAGCGAGTTTTATAATAAAGAAATTGATTTTTTAGCTTTACCAAAAGTTGTTTGGGAAGAAAAATCTCAAGAGTTTATTAAAAAATGGAAACAAGGAGAAACAAATATTAGATTATCTCCAATAAATCATTCTGGTCTAAAAGAGATGCCTAAAATTAAACATGATATTGAAGATATGACACCAGATAGCGTTAAAGAAGCTATCAATATATTTGGATCAGATGTTGTAAAAGTTAAGAAAGGGGAATAGATATGAATCCCGGAATGATAAAAAAACTACAAAAAATGCAAAGAGACATGGTAAGAGCACAACAAGAACTAGAAGCATCAACTTTTTATGGTAGTGCAGGTGGACAAATGGTTAAAGTTGAGTTTACAGGTAATAAAAAAATGACTAATATTGAAATAAATCCTGAAGCAATTGAGTTAGAAGAAGATTTAGAAATGCTTCAAGATACAATTATTTCTGCAGTAAATGATTGTATCAGAAAAATAGATGAAGAGACAGAGAGTGTAATGTCTGAATTTACCGGTGGAGGAATGCCAGGGTTATTCTAAGGAAGTGAAAATATGAGATATCCAGATGCAATTGATAAATTAATAGAGGCATTAAGAAAATATCCGGGTGTTGGGAAAAAAACAGCCGAACGTTTTGCTTTATATACGGTAAACCGTTTAAATGCTGAATCAATTGATGAAATAGTGGATGCTTATTTACGAATAAAAGAAGATATATTTAAATGCCCTATTTGTGGAAACATCACAGATACAGATCCTTGTTATATATGTAAAGATCAATCACGTGATAAAAGTATAATAATAGTTGTTGAAGATGCAAGAGATGTTATTGTTATGGAGAAAACTAATAAATTTCACGGATTATATCATGTATTAAATGGAGCAATTTCTCCAAGTGATGGAATTGGACCTGAAGATATAAACATAAGAGGATTACTTGAAAGACTTAAAGAAGAAACAATCAAAGAAGTTGTTTTAGCAACTAATTTGAGTAATGAAGGAGAGACTACTGCACAGTATATTGGTAGGCTTCTAGTCGATTCTACAATATTGGTAACTAGGATTGCACATGGGATTCCAGCAGGTGGAAATATAGAGTATGCAGACGAAGTAACTATTGCCAAGGCACTAGAAGGAAGAAGAAAAATATAATTTTTTTAAAAAATTCATAAATTATTCACAGTTTATTGGTATAATTAAATTAAATTCGTAAAAAAGAGGTGGAAATTATGTTAGATACAATTATGAATTCAATCGAAAGTTTAGTTCCTATGCAAGATATAATTGATGGGGGATATAATTTTATTAACAATTTAGGAATTATTGAACAACTCATAGGATTGTTAGTTGCGGGAGTAATAATTATTTTAGGAACTTTTCAAATTGTTAAAAAGTTATCAAAATTAATTATTGTATTCTTTATACTAGGAGGACTGTGGTTTTTATACAGCGGAGGCTTCTTAGATAGCATCATAGGATAATAAAAGACGATATGTATCGTCTTTTTTATTTGTAATATTTATACTCTATAACCATTTTGGAAATGAAAGAATATATATTTTAAAATTTTATAAAAATATATTTAAAATGTACTAAATATATAGTATAATATAGTGTTAAAAACATTATGACTTAGGAGAGATAAAATGGAAGTAAAATTACAAGGTATTACCAAGATATTCGTTCAAAAGGATAAAACAGAAGTAGTCGCAGTTAAGTCTATGGACATTGTGATACCATCTGGGAAATTAATTGGGCTTTTAGGACCTAGTGGGTGTGGGAAGTCTACAACGCTATATATGATCGCTGGATTACACAAACCAAATGAGGGTCGTATTTTCTTTGGAGACGAAGATGTTACTGATATGGCTCCAGAAGATAGAGGAATTGGATTAGTATTCCAAAACTATGCACTTTATCCACACATGACAGTTAGACAAAACATCATGTTTCCTTTAGAAAATATTAAAGTTCCAAAACCTGAAGCAGTAATTAGAGCTCAAGAAATGGCTGATTTAGTAGGCATTGGGGATTTAATGGATCGAAAACCAAAAGAATTATCAGGTGGACAACAACAACGTGTTGCAATAGCGCGTGCACTTGTTAAGAAACCTAGAGTATTACTATTAGATGAACCACTAAGTAACTTAGATGCTCGTTTAAGATTGCAAACTCGTGAAGAAATTAAACGTATTCAAAGAGAAACAGGGATTACTACAATATTTGTTACTCATGATCAAGAAGAAGCAATGAGCATAAGTGATGAAATTGTTTTAATGGAGTTAGGAGTTAAACAACAAGTAGGTATACCTCAAGATGTTTATGACAATCCTTCAAACTTATTTAGTGCTAAATTCTTAGGAACTCCACCAATCAATATCTTTGAAGCAATAATTAAAAGCAAAAAAGTAGTTTTAGCTGGAAATATTATCGGAAAATCAAAAGCAGAAGATCAAGATGTTTTAGTTGGAATCAGACCTGAAGGGTTTGAAGTAGACGAAAAAGGGTCTTTAAAATTAACTGTTGATATGGTTGAAACTATTGGTAGAGATACAAGTTTAATTATGGTAGATCCAACTAAAAAGGGAGAAACATTTAGAGCTATCGTTGATTCACAACATCGAATTAAACCAGGTGATGTTGTGAAAACGAACATAAGACCAGAAAAAATGTTTGTATTTAACCCTAATACAGGACAACTTATTAATTAATGCTAGAAAGACAAAGTAACTTAAAAGCCTGGTTATATTTAGCACCTGCATTAATTTTGTTAAGTATTTTCATTTTTTATCCTTTATTTAATGCATTTTTAATCTCTTTCTTTAAAGATGTAGTAATTGAGGATATGAGTACTGATGGATTTGCAGGTATAGATAATTACTCAGAAGTATTAAGAAACGGAAACTTCAAAAATGCCTTGGTAAACACTTCAGTTATTGTGTTTGTATCAGTGCCTCTTTCTGTAGTTATCGCATTGTTTATTTCTGTAGGACTTAAATCAATAAAGAAATTACAAGGAGTATTTCAAACAATATTCTTCTTACCATACGTAACAAATGCAATCGCGATTGGTATGGCATTTGCTTTTATATTCCATCGTGATTATGGACTTCTAAATACCATGATGGGTTGGTTCGGAGTAGATCCTATCAACTGGATTGGTGCTGGAGCTACTTGGGGCAGAGCGATGACTGCACTTCTTATATTTTCAATATGGGGAGGGCTAGCATTTAAGATTTTAGTATTCCTTAGTGGACTTCAAGGCATTGATAAGCAATATTACGATGCTGCTAAAATTGATTCCGCTCCTAGAGGTAGAATATTTACAAAAATTACAATTCCTTTGCTGTCACCTATGATTGCTTATGTAACAATAACATCGTTTATTGGAGCGTTTAAGGTATATACAACAGTTGTAGGTATGTTTGGTGCAAGCATGGGAACATCAGGAAATCCACGACAAATGATTACTGTTGTTGGATTGGTTTATAGTTATATTGGTGACATCGGTGAAGGTGGAACCGCTGCATCTATAGCAATCATTCTCTTCCTTATCACACTTGCATTTACAGGGATTCAAATGCAAGTATCTAAAAAGAGAGTTCATTACTAGGGGGTGGAGACTATGAATGAAAAAGATATAAGAAAATCACAAATTAAAAGAACTGTTTTCAACGTAATCCTATATACATTCCTTGTTTTAGTAGCATTATTTGTTATCATTCCATTCTATTGGATGATACTTACAGCTATTAAATCAGATTTTGATTTAGTTGTTGTCCCACCAAAACTATTCTTAAAGTATAATGAAATAGTATTCCAAAACTTCGCTGATGCATTTGAACGTGCACCTTTTGGAAGAAATATGTTAAATACATTAATTGTTGCTGGAATTTCAACAGTTGGTACATTAATTACTACTGTATTTGCAGCATTTGCATTTGCAAGATTAAATTTCAAAGGAAGAGACTTATTATTTATAGTTTTAATAGCTACAATGATGATTCCTGGAGAAATTTTCGTAATTACAAATTATTCTACTGTTGCCAGATTAGGATGGCTTGGAGGAAATAATATTCCTCAAGTATACTCACAAGCTTTACTTGCAATGACATTACCGTTTATGACAAGCGTATTCTATATATTCTTTTTAAGACAAAGTTTTAAAAGAATACCAGATGAACTGTATTTTGCAGCTAAGGTTGATGGAACAAGTGATTTTAAGTATTTATGGAGAATTATGGTTCCAATCGCAAAACCAACAATTATTACAATTACAATTTTAAATGCTATGGGGACATGGAACGCCTATATTTGGCCGAATCTAGTTACAGATAACGCATCATTTAGACTTGTAACCGATGGACTACGAAATGCTTATTCAGAACTAGGCGGAAGAACAATATTTAATGAACAAATGGCTGCGGCCTTAATAATAACAACACCTTTATTAATTACATTCTTATTACTTAAGAAATATATTATGCGAGGAGTTTCAAGAAGTGGAATTAAAGGATAACAAGTATATAGTAATTTTCATTAAAAAATAGGAGGAATTAATTATGAAAAAGTTAGTATTATTAGTTTTAACTTTTGCAATCGGATTCTCTTTAACGGGATGCTTAAAAGAACGTGAAGAAAAAGAAGATGTAGAAGTAATCGTATTAGACGCTTTACCAGACGAAGAAATTACAATTACATTCTGGCATATTTACGGGCAAGGAAAATCAGCTTTATTAGATGAACTTATTCTTGACTTTGAAGAGTTATATCCAAATATAACTGTTGATTCAGTTTCTCAAGGTTCTTATACAGATTTACTGCAAAAAACCAAAAAAGGAATTGGAACAGGAGTTACACCTGACTTAGTAGTTGGATATCCAGATCACTTTGCTGAATACCTTGATTTAGATGGTATTATAGCTCTTGATGGATTTGTTAACCATGATGAATGGGGTGTAGATTTAACAGATTTTGTTGATTCTTATGTGGCTGAAAATGAACAGTACGCTGAAGGTGTAATGTATTCAATGCCTTATTCTAAATCAACAGAAATGTTAGTTTACAATAAAACAAAGTTTGATGCAAATGATATTACTTTCACTAATGATGACGTATTATATTGGTCTGAATTAGAAGATATGGCTGATACAATGATTGGAACAGGGGAGAATCAATGTGAATTCTTAATTAACTATGATTCAAGTTCTAACATGTTTATTAATTCAAGTCGTCAATGGGAAGCAGGATATACAAACAGCGCCGGAGATGTTTTAATCGATAATGCTACTACTACTTCAATGCTTACTTATTTCAGTGGATTATTTGATGAAAATATTCTTACATTACCAATTGAATGGGATGAACCTTATGGATCAAACAACTTCTTAGCACAAGACGTTTGTATGACAGTTGGTTCAACTGCAGGGATTTCTTATAATATCCCACCAGTAGACAGCTTTGAAATTGGTGTAATCCCTATTCCTCAATTATTAGATGGGGAAATGAGTGTTATGCAACAAGGACCAAACGTTGCGATTATGGAAAATACTAGTGATGCTGAAAGATTAGCATCTTGGCTATTAATTAAACATTTAACAGGTACAGATGCAACTGCTAGATGGGCAATCGATACAGGGTACCTTCCGGTAAGAAAATCTGGATTTGAAAGTGATGTTTATCAAACTTTCTTAGATTATGAAGATCCACTATTTAACCAAGATTACAGATATCATTCAATGTCTGCAAATGCAGCATATGCACAAGTTGAATTCTTCGATTATGATCCTGCTTTCGCAGGAATTGGATTAGTTTCATCAGCTAAAGTACGTGAAGAAGCAGGATATGCTTTAGAAGCTATTTATGTCGGAACTAAAACAATTGAACAAGCTATCCAAGATATGATTGATCAATTGTCTTGGTAATTATAGAACTTGATAATATGATTAAAAAGCTTATTTCTGTGTCATTAACATTCTTACTTGTATTAACACTAACTGGATGCAAAGATGATCCAATCATATGTGATGCAGGCTATAACTTAGAAGGTGGGGAATGTATTTTGGACACAACACTCTATACTACATACACTGATGAAACGACAATAGATTTCGAATATGCAAATAAGGACTTTATTGATGATGGTGAAGGGGAAGTTACACTAGTAAGCTGTACTGATGGAGATACTGCTGTTTTCTCAACAGGATCAAAATCATTTCCAGTACGTTTTCTAGGAATAGATACTCCAGAATCAACTTATCGAATTGATCCTTGGGGTAAAACCGCAAGCGCATATACTTGTGATAAACTAACCAATGCAACAGAAATTGTACTTGAAGCTGATGGAGAAAGAACTGATGGAAACGGACGTTACTTAGCATGGGTATGGTATGATGGAAGATTGCTAAACTTAGAGCTTATTGAACAAGCGTTCAGTAATGCAAAAGGGACATATGATACTAAATACGAAGATGTAGTTTATGATGCTGAATTAAGAACACAAATTACACAAAGACGTGTTTGGGGAGAAGATGACCCAAATTATGATTACAGTTTAGAAGGAACACAAGTTACAATTGAAGAGTTAGTTACTAATCCTGATTTATATTCTTCTTCAAAAATAGTAATAACAGGTATAGTATCAAGCTCTATAAGTGGACATCCATATATACAACAAGATGGTTACGGTATTTATCTTTATTTAGGATATGAGTACACAACTCAATTCGCAGTTGGTAATGAAGTCAGAGTTCAAGGATTGAACTTAACTTATTATCCTGATAAAGAAACTGGAAGCCCACAATTAGTAGGATTTTATATTAGAAATGTAGAAAAACTTTCTGTAGACAATATTATTGAACCTAGAGTGGCCACAGTTAGTGCATTAACAGTAATAGATTTAGGTTCATATTTAAGTATAAGTGATTTAGAAGTAACAGATTCTTTTACTAGTCCAAATACTGGGGATTACACAATAACTTGTGAAGATTCATCAGGTAATGTAATTGGACTACATATTCAAAGCACTGTACCACAAACAGAGATTGACGATATGTTTGAGGTAGGAGATTCTATAAATGTTATTGGCCCAATGAGTAGATACATGGGAGTATATCAATTTGAATTATCGTCACTTGATTTGGTTACAAAAAATTAAAAGAATAGAAAGAGGAGGAAATGATTTTATGAAAAAAGTTTTAACTATTTTACTTGCCATAACTTTGGTGTTTACACTTGCTGGCTGTAAAGAAGAAGTAGATACTGTAGATGCAGATAATGTAGCTGACGCTACTACTAAATTATCTCTTAATGTGTCTGATTCACTAGCTGTAACTTCGAATATTGAATTACAATTAGCTGGATTACATGATGCTGTTATATCTTGGTCATCAAGTGATACTTCCGTAGTTGCAAATGACGGAACTGTTACTAGACCCGCTATTGACGCTGGAGATGCAAGCGTAGTATTAACTGCTACTGTTACTATAGGAGACGAAACTTTAACAAAAGAATTCACTATTAAAGTTTTAGAAGCTGTTCCTACTAGTGCAGTTACAATTGCTGTATTTAATTCTGATACAACTGCTGTTGGTGATACTGTTGAAATTACTGGTATTGTTACTGGAACAATTGTTGGAAAAGGATTCCACATTTATGACGGTACAGGACACACTTACGTTTATGAAGGAATCGAATGTGTTTATGCAATTGGTGACGAATTAACTGTTAGTGGAGAGAAAAAAATCTACTACAACATTACTGAAGTTGTAGAAGTTACAAGTATTACAGTAGTGTCTACTGGAAATGCTTTACCTGCATTTGAAGAAACTACTATTGCTGATATCTATTTAGAAGATAATGAAGATACTGATATCTACAATACAATGATTTCATTTACTGGTGTTGTTGAATTAAGAGGACAATACAACAGTGTATACATTAACTGGTTAGATTCTAATTTTGAAAAAGTTGGAATTGAAGTTTATTACAAATCTGGTTCTTCTGCTAAAATTGATGAAATAGCTGCTTTAGAAGGAAAAATGATTTCTGTTGATGCAATCCTTATGGATTACTATAGCCAAGGATGGTGGAGAATCAGTGTTAATACTTCTGGTGCTGTTACTGAATTAGCAATGACTGATTTACACAAAGCTGAATACGCTGCTGCAATGCTTGACTTAGGTGATTTAACATCTGTTGATGTTGATTTAGATTTACCACTTGTTGGTGAAAATGATGCTACAATCGCTTGGGCATCAGATACTGAAGCTGTTATCGCTGTAAACGGTGAAATCACTGGTGCTGTAGCTGAAACTGATGTTGTTCTTACTGCAACTATTACTGTTGGGGCTGAATCTGTTGTTAAAACATTTGATGCTCACGTATTAGATGTAACTGCAATCCCTGTATCAGTTGCTGAAGTTTTAGCTTTAGCTGATGATGCTGTTGTTACTGTTGTTGGTGTAGTTACAGGATTTAATTACGCTGAACCAATGATTCAAGATGCTGATGGTGCTGCTATTTATATTAGTAGTGATATTATCGCAGAAGTTGGAGACAAAGTTGTAATTACTGGTACATTAGGTACTTACGATTCTTACGGAAATGACAGAAGAGAATTATATAATGCTACATTAGTTGAAATTAAATCTTCTGATAATGCATTATTCGTTCATGATACTTATACTGTTGATGAAGTTTATGGTTTATACCCTGCAACTCAATCTTTAAGAATTATGCTTACTAACGCTGTTATTGATGTTATGGATGATGGATATGGATATACATTTATCGTATCTGGAGATCAAAACATTAAATTTAAAGCACCTGTTTATTTTGATACATTATTTGCTGAAGGAGATGCTATTCCTGAAATTACATTTAATGTTGTAGAAGTAAGTTATAGTAACTTAAAAGTAGTAGAATTATATTTTGGTGGCTTAACAGATGTACAAAAATTAATTGCTGCTACTATGTCTTTAAAAGTTGCTGATACTGTAGTTGAAGACATTGTGTTACCAACTGAATTCCCTGAATTTGATGCAACAATTACTTGGACTACAACAAATTCTACTGCTATTAATAAAGATGGTCACGTAGTTAGACCTGCAATGGGCGCTGGAGATGTTGTTGTTATTTTAGGTGCAGAAGTTACTGTTGGTCCATTAGTTGATACAGTTATATTTGTTACAACTGTTCCTGAAAAACCTACTCCTGCTGCTGAATTATTCTTTAGTGAATATATTGAAGGTTCAGGAAACAATAAAGCAATTGAAATTTATAATCCATTCCCATTTGCTGTAGATCTATCAGATTATACAGTAGTTGAAAATTATGGAAGTGGAACTAATGAATTAGAATTATCTGGAATGTTAGCTTCTGGTGATGTTTATGTATTATGTGCTGATGCTGCTGAAGGTGCTACTTTAGTTGCTGAATGTGACGAATTACTAGCATACCCAAGTGTTGCACATTTCAATGGTGATGATACGCTTCAATTATTAAAAGGAACTAAAGTTATTGACAGAATTGGTGCAGAAACTGGTACTAACTATGCTAAAGATGTTACTTTAGTTAGAAATGCTGAATTTATTCAAGGAAATGATGTTTGGACTATCGCTGAATGGACTGAATATGCTACTGATACATTTGATTATATTGGTTCACATGATAGTGCTTCACCTGTAGCTGCTGTACCTGGATTATTCTTTAGTGAATATGGTGAACCAGATGGTGGACTTTGTAAATATGTTGAAATTTACAATCCTACTGATGCAACTATTGATTTAACTGGTTGGACTATTAGTTCACCTGATGAAGGAGATTTATTTAGTACTGATTATAGAGTAGACGTATTAACGGGATCGATTTTATCTGGGGAAACTATCGTTATTGGAGCTGCAGATTGCTTTGATGGATCTGACTCTGGTAGTATAGATGGTGGATTCCCTCAAACAGGACTTACTTATATAATTTCTTCTGGAAATGCAACTGCATTCTTTAATGGAGACGACTCTTTAGGATTATTTAATGGAGACGTGCTAGTTGATGTAATTGGATTTGATGGTTCAGTTAAAGATACTATGTTTTCTGTTGGTACTGGTGACGACGACACAAAAAATGTTGTATTAGTTAGAATGCCTTCAGTTGTAGCTGGTGAACTTGATTGGGATATCGCAATGATGACATGGATTGTTAAAGACGACAGAGACTATACTGATGTAGGTACTCATACTACAGACTAATTAACAATTAAATTTATTATTAAAAACATCACTTGAAAAAGTGGTGTTTTTTTTACATATATGTGATATTATATAATGTTAATATATGATGTATTGTAAAATATTAACAGATAAAGGACTTAAAGAATTGGAATCTAAGCTATAGTTGAGTTTGCTGGCAAAGTGTTAGAATTTGGCTTGTTTGATGCTTTTAACTTTGAAAGAGTATTAGATTATAGGTGTACTATAACAACTAGCAGGAAGTAATAACAGTGCTTAACTTAAAGAATCAGTTTGGTTAAATGCTCACAGAATATATCCAATAGAATAGAGGAAATAAAAAATGAATAAAGTTCAATTTATATTAATTTTAGTATTTACCTTCCTTTTAACATCGTGCAAAACTGATGTTGATTATGCTCTTCCAAATATTGATGGATTAACTGAATTAGAAGTAATCGCTGTATTTGAAGAAATGGATGCACTTGTTGAATTTGCTGAGGGGGGAACTCCTACTGAAGCAAACGAATTTACAGTATATGCTTATGGTAATTCAAAAGAGACTGGAAGTTTTTATGATAAAAACATAGCTGTATTAGTTTTAATGTACCCTGAATTCGTATTTGAAGAAGTATTTTTTACTATCATTGAAATGGAATATGATGGTCCTCTTCTATCCGAAGACTTTTATGGTATTGGGTTAATAGATCCTAGGGGAGGATACTTTGAAGTAACTCTAAAGTATTGTACAGATGGAGATACTGCAGTATTTAATTATCCTGTAGAAGTATATGACGCTATAACAAGTAGCGCTAAAAGCACTAGATTTTTAAATATGGATACAGAAGAAACGTATTATGGTGGAGAAGAAGAATGGGGAAAACCTGCGAGTGAATATACTTGTGATTTATTAGAATCAGCAGAAGGAATTATTCTTCAAACAGATCCAGGAGATAGCTTACTTGGGACTTATGGTAGATTACTAGCTTGGGTATGGGTTAAAGTACCTAACGAAGATGAATACTACTTATTAAATTATATGGTAGTGAATCAAGGACTTGCTCAAGTAAAATATGAGTTTGGAGCTGGAGAAACAATAAGTTATGGTGATAATACATATAATGAATGGATGCATATCGCAGAAGATTACGCTATATTAAACAATTTAGGACAATGGGGAGATTTACTAGATTATTACTGGGATTATGAAAGCAATTCCCCAAAATAGATAAAGTTTAAAATCACTATTTTATTATAGTGATTTTAATTTGCTAAAAATGAATACAAAATACCATTTGCTTATTTATAAAAATTGTTAAACAGTTGCTTCTAGAAGGCTCTAATTCATATTTTTACGAGAATATATCAATGAAAGTGTAAAAGAAATTCTAAATAAGAAAGATATAGTATGTATTTAGCTATTTATCATGGTAAATAACTAAATTAAGAATTCTTATTTATTATAATATAAAAAAACTAGCTCTAGAAGGGTCTAAACGAAAAAATATGCAATAAATATTACAAGAATAGCAATAAAAATATAAATAAGACACAAACTCTAGCTCTGCAATTATTTTGTTGTATATTGTAGGTTGAACAATGTTTATGTGGTATAATATAATGTTATTTTAGAGGTGAAATTATGTATAAAGATATAATAGAATTAATTAACAAATATGAGACGATTATTATTCATCGTCATAAAAATCCTGACGGAGATGCGTTAGGGTCTCAATTAGGGCTTAAAAGATTAATAGAGATTAATTATCCTTCAAAAACAGTATATGCTGTTGGTGATGAAAATAATTATAAATTTTTAGGAAGAATGGATATCATTAATGATGATGTTTATAATAATGCTTTAGTCTTTATTTTAGACGTTTCAGTAGAAAGACTAATTAGTGATGATAGATATAAGTTAGCTGAGCATGTTATAGTGATAGATCACCATTTAAATCCAGCTGATATAGGGGATACAGTACTTATAAAAAGTTCTTATATTGCTTGTGCGGAAATTATATGTGAAATGGCATTAGAAAATGATTTAAAACTAGATAAAAAAGGTGCAATACCTCTACTTTCTGGTCTTGTAACAGATAGTGGACGTTTCTTATATCCCAATGTTAACGCAACTACTTTTAAGATAGCTGCATATTTAATAGAATGTGGTGCAGACATACAAGAAGTATATGAAATGTTATATGTTGAGGAAGTAAATCATAAGAAATTAAAAGGATATTTTATAAATAATTTTGAGCTTACAAAGAATAATGTTGCATATATGAAGAATGATTTATCTGTAAGAGATGAATTTAACGTATCTACTTTCACTGTCTCTAGAGCAATGGTAAACCAAATGGGCGGAATGAAGGGTATTGATATTTGGGCTAATTTCACAATGGATGATGAAGGACTAATTCAAGTAGAATTACGCAGCAAGAAGATTTCAATAGTTGATGTTGCTAGAAAATATGGTGGAGGAGGGCATGCACTAGCATGTGGATGTACTTTAAAATCATTTGAGGAAGCTGATTTGGTCTTAAAAGACCTTGACAGTTTATTAGAAAAGGAGAAACAAAATGGACAAGAATAAATTATCAGATATTTACGCAAAAATAAAAGATTTTAACAAGATTATTATCTCTGTACATAAAAGACCTGATGGAGATTGTTTAGGTTCAGCATATGGGTTAAAAGATATAATTAAAACAACATGGCCAAATAAAGAGGTATTAGTATCTGCTGAAGTAGCTAGTTATCTAAAATTCATAGGAAAACCTGATGATATTAAAGATAAAGATTATAATGGGGCTTTAGTAATTAGTGTTGATACAGCTGCTAGAAATAGAATATATGATCAAAGATTTGATAAAGGAGATATGTTAATTAAAATAGACCACCATATCCCTGTAGAAAACTTTGGAGATATAGATTATGTCGATACAGGGAGACCTTCTTGTACTTTAATAATTATGGATTTATTTAATGAATTTAGTGATAAACTAA
This sequence comes from Candidatus Izemoplasma sp., assembly GCA_029939945.1. GTDB lineage: Bacteria > Bacillota_I > Bacilli_A > Izemoplasmatales > Izemoplasmataceae > JAFGXW01. Next base: position 21,202 of record JAOZRX010000007.1, read on the forward strand.
AAATGACCAAAGTAGGTGCAAAAGCCTTATATACTGGTACTTTAACTGATACAGGTAGATTCAAATACAGTGGAGTAGATGGAGATACATTTAGAAGTGTATCTGTATTATTTGATCAAGGATTACTTACAAAAGAGATTTACGATAATCTTGATGTAAGAACAATGGAATTAACAAAATATAAAGGATATTTCTTGCAACATTTCAAGAAAACACCAAATGGAGTAGCATATATCAATATTTTACCTAAACATATCAAGAAATTTAAAGTATCTCTAGGTGAAGCAACAAGCTTAGTGAACGAATTAGGATATTTTGATGATTGTCCTATCTGGATATTATTTGCAGAATATGAAGGTAAAATAGTTAGAGCAAGAATGCGTTCTAAAGGTCCAGCAATTGATAAATTAGCTAATAAATACGATGGTGGTGGACACAGATTAGCTTGTGGAGCAAATCTGGGAACTTGGAAAAGATCAAAATTATTGCTTGAGGAAGCAGATGCATTAGCGAAACAATATAAAGAAGAGTTATAAACTCTTCTTTTTATTATACATTTTTTGTTTTATTAATTAGGATACTATGTTATATTTTTTATGGTATGAAAACAAGGAGGCGACTACATGTATTTATTAGCAGATACAGTGAATATTGATTGGCAAGTAACGATTTTCGCAATCGTTGGGGGACTTGGAATTTTTCTTTACGGAATCAATCTCATGGGAGACTCATTAAAAGCTTTAGCTGGGAATAAGTTAAAAATAATTATCGAGAAAACTACTAATACACCTCTAAAAGGAATATTAGTAGGGATTGTAATTACTGGATTAATCCAATCATCATCTGGAACTACAGCTTTAACAGTAGGGTTAGTTAGAGCAGGATTAATGACTTTACCTCAAGCTATTGGAGTTATCATTGGTGCTAATATAGGTACCACTGTTACTTCTTTCTTACTAGGATTACCTATTAAAGAATATGCTTTGCCAATAATGGCAGTAGGGAGTTTCTTTATATTCTTTTTACAGACTAAGAAATATAAACAATTTGGTGGTGTACTCTTAGGATTCGGAATGTTATTCTTTGGATTAGATATTATGGGAGATTCACTTAAAGACTTAGTAAAATTACCAGAATTTGCTAATGCACTTATGTCAGTTGGAGATATTCCGATATTAGGATTAATTGTAGGTTCTGTTTCAACAGCAATAGTACAATCGAGCAGTGCAACAATTGGTATCTTACAAGGATTATATTCAACAGGATCGGTACCTTTAATTGGTGCAATTGCTATTTTATTTGGTAGTAATATTGGTACAACAGTTACTGCTGTGTTTGCTTCTATAGGTGGAAGTGTAGCTGCTAGAAGAACTGCAGCAGCACATGTATTATTTAATGTAATAGGAAGTGTAGCGTTTATGCTCGTACTAAAACCATATACTCAGGCAATACAATGGATTGAAAATAGATTTTATGATGGAGAACCCGCCGAAATGACAATATTCTTTGCCCATTTTGGATTCAACTTAATAAATACAATTATTTTCTTCTTCTTAATAAACCAACTTGTTTGGTTAGTTACTAAAATGATAAAAGGTGATGAGTTTATTATTGAAGTTAACGTTGATTCATTACAAAATCACTTAATTGTGGAAGCTCCTATTTTAGCATTAGAAAGTGCTAAATTGGTTGTTCTTAATATGGGATTAATTACTCAACAAATGTTTGCTAGTGTTGTCGAATATTCTTTTGAAAATAAAAAAAGAGCACTTGAGAATGGTGAGCAAATTGAAGAAATGCTAGATACAATAGACAAAAAAGTTCATGATTACTTAGTTAAAATAGCGCAGTTTGGGCTAGATGAAGACGCTTCACAACTACAAGCATCTTATGTTGATACAATAAGAGATTTCGAACGAATTGGAGATCATTGTACAAATATATTTGAATTCTTCGAACATCGATATGATAATAAAATGGTATTAAGTGAAGATGCAAAAAGTGAACTTACTAAACTATATGATGTTGTAAGTGAAACAATTAAATACACTCTTGAGGCTTTTGAAACGCAAAGCAAAGAAATTGCACAAAAAGTTATTGTAAGAGAAGATATTATTGATAGACTTGTTATTAAGAATCGTAAGAGACACATACAACGATTAAATGACAAGAATTCAAGTGAGAATATAGATGGGTTCTATGTAGATATATTGTCTAATATAGAGCGTATTGGGGATCACTGCAATAATGTAGTAATCAATATTTTACAAGATAAATATTATAATGAAGAGTTAGATTACGATTTTTAAGAATAAACGTATTGGATTTGATAATATGACTAGAATTTTAATAATCGAAGATGAAAGATCAATTCAAAGATTAATAGAATATGATCTTTTACAACTAAGTTATGAAGTTGATAGCGCTTTTGATGGTATCGAAGGATATAAAAAAGCATCTTCCTCAAATTATAATGTAATTCTACTTGATGTGATGCTTCCGGGAATGAATGGAATGGAAATTTGTAAAAAACTTAGAGATGACGGGAATAACTCATATATTATTATGCTTACCGCAGTTGATGATGAGTATAATAAAATAAAAGGATTAGAAGTGGGTGCAGATGATTATGTTACTAAGCCATTTTCTCCAAGAGAGTTATCAGCAAGAATAAAAGTAGGGCTTAGAAGAGAGAGTTTAAAAACATCATTAGAAGAATTAATCTATCAAGATTTGAGAGTAATTCAAAGCAGCTATGAAGTCTATAAAAAAAATCAGAAAATCGATTTAACACTTAAAGAATTCGAGCTTCTAGTTTACTTAATTATTAATAAAGGGAAAGCCTTGTCTAGAGAACAATTACTAACAAACCTTTGGGGGTATAGTTATGATGGTGATTCTAGAGTAGTTGATGTACACATTTTCAAGTTAAGAAAAATGATTGATCCAGAAAGTAATTTTATTAAAACAGTTAGAGGAATTGGATATAAATTACTTTAATGAAAAAAGCATATATATATTATAGGTGTCAATAAATGAATTATTCATTTATTGACATTTTTTTACAAAATCTTAACACAAATAATATAGGTATTTAATATTAGTTTTATATAATGATTATGTAATATGAATTTAGGAGGATTGAAAATGAAAAAAATTGCCTTATTAGGAATGATAGTTATCGGTGTATTTGGATTAACTTCATGTACATCAAACAAGGAAGATGGTTTTGATAAAACTAAGACGGTTACTGTATATACAAGAGATACATCAAGTGGTACAAGGGCAGGATTTATGAGTGGTATAGGGTTTAATGAAGCAACTGAAGATAATAGTGTTTTAGTTGATAGATTTGTAACAAAAGATAATACTGGTATTTTAACTGCAATGGCTACTGATGAATATGGGATTGGATATATTTCTCTGGCAAGTTTAAACAGCACAGTAAAAGGGTTATCATTTAATGGAGTAGAACCAAGTATAGCAAATGTAATCAACAATACTTATGAACTCAAGAGACCATTCAATTATGTACTTAGAGAATATGGAGATTATAATACTATTGAAGAAGAGCAAATAGTAAAAGCATTTATTGCATTTCTAGGAACAATTGATGGTTCAGATATTATTTCTGATAAAGGAGCCGTTTCATTAGATACAAATTATACATGGGATGATATAAAAGGTAATCACTCAATTTGTTCTTCAGATAATAGTGGAATAACTATAAAATTTGGAGGTTCTGATTCAATTGAGAAAATAGCAAAAGCTTTAACGGAATCTTTTGTACCAAAATGTGGTGATTTTGTGCCCGAACATGATCATACAGGCTCTACTGATGGGTTCAAAAGAACACAAGGATCTGAAAAAGATGGAGATAATGCAAAACATGTTGGATTTGCTTCAAGACCATTTAGACCTGATTCAGAAGTTGGAGCACCAGGGACACAAGGGCAATTAGCTTGGGATGCAATTGTTGTTATAGTACATCTTAATAATGAATTAATTGATGTAACTGCGCTTGATTTAAAAAGTATTTATGATGGTACCCTTTCTATATGGGAAGAAGTAATAAATTAGAAAACTTAAGAATGTCTTTAATATAAGTACGCCTTCTAAGGTTAGGGAGATAACAGTATGAGTACAATTACAAGGATATTAAATAGATATAAAAACAGAAGAACATATAATAAAAAGGAATTTGTTGATAAGATTGTTAGAGTTATATTTATGATGTCTACAATTTTATCAGCTTCTTTCATTATAATTATTATTATATTTATCTCGTTAAAAGGATTAACTCCTTTTGTTACAAGTAATAGTGGAATTGGAAGTGTAAACATAATAAGTTTTTTAACAGGGAATGTGTGGCTTACAGGGACTGCTTTTCAATCTAGTTTATATAGTATAGGATTTATTATAGTTAATACACTTTTTATTGCTTTTTTATCATTACTAATATCAATGCCTGTAGGAGTATTGACAGCTTTATTTATAGCTAAAATTGCTTCAAGAAGAATTTCAGAATTTTTGAGAATTGTTGTTGAGCTGTTGGCTTCAATACCATCAATCGTGTATGGTTTGTTTGGAAGTGGGGTAATACTTATTTTTGTTTATAATTTAGCTGAAGCATTTGGAATTCAATCGAGAGGTGGTAATTCAGTACTTGCTACTGTGCTTGTACTTGCATTAATGACTTTACCAACAATTACAGCAATTTCAGAAGTTTCTATTAGAAGTGTAAATAAAGATATTGAACAAGGATCTTTGGCTTTAGGTGCAACAAGAACTCAAACTAATTTTAAAGTAATCTTAATGTCAGCAAAATCTGGAATTTTTGCTTCCGCGATTCTTGGTATTGGAAGAGCTTTAGGAGAGGCAACTGCTGTTTCATTGGTTGCTGGGAACTCAAAGAGTGGACCTTCCTTGGGAGTATTTGACATAACAAGCACACTAACATCTACGATGCTAGAAGGATTAAAAGAAACAACTGGAATTGATTATGACATTAGATTTAGTGTAGGATTAGTTTTGATGGTAGTAATATTACTAACTAATCTAATATTAAATTATATTAAGAAGAAAGTAGGTAGTATTGATGTTAAATAAAAGAAACATTATTGATATTATCTATCAAGTAATAACCTATCTAGCAGCTTCTGTAGGAGTAATTGCACTATCAATGATAATATTTTTTGTGTTTAGTAATGGATTAAAATTATTAAATTTTGGACTATTAGTTAATGATTATCATGCTGAATTTTATAATGGAGGAATTGATGATCCAATTTTTACATTTTCACATAGACCAATATCACTAGATGACAAAGTATTCTATTCTCAAAAATGGGGAATCGGACTTGTAGATAGTAAAGATAGAGAAGGAAATCCTATTATTATTATAGAATATATTTCAGGAGATTCTCCTTTGTTAGAGATTTATGACAAAAATAATGAGGAATCAAAGGAAATCATCGGAATAGATAAAGGATTCCTAGTTTCAAAAATTTCTTATTATGATAAAAACACATCATTAACGATGTATGGTGCAGAATCTATGATTAATGATATTGAATCTACTAATGAAATAAGAGAAATTGTATTTTCATCACTTGGGGGAGGAATTAGAGGATCTATTATTACTACATTATATTTGATTTCTATAACAATAATTATTGCCTTACCGATTGGAATTTCTACAGCAATATATTTAAATGAATTTTCATCAAAAAATAGACTTACAAGTCTACTTAGGAGTTTGATTGAGACTTTAACAGGAGTACCTTCAATTATATTTGGGTTGCTTGGATTAGCAGTTTTTGTCCCTTTAACAATTAGATTTTCAGAAGCAACAAGCGCAAATATAGTTTCTGGGAGTCTAACATTATCTGTAATTTTACTACCCATAATCATTAAATCTACAGAAGAATCTCTTAAAGTTGTTCCAGATTCTTTTAGATCAGCATCTTTAGCTCTTGGAGCCAATCACACACAGACAACTTTAAAAGTTGTATTACCCAGTGCTTTTCCAGGCATTATGACTGGAACACTGCTTGCAATTGGAAGAATAATCGGAGAATCTGCTGCTTTAATATTTGCAATTGGAACAGCTGTAAAAGATGATATTTCAATATTTGGGAAATCAACAACATTATCTGTTCATATATGGTCTTTAATGAAAGATGAACCAGCTAATATTGAACTTGCAAGTACAATAGCAATTGTAATTCTGTTGATTGTTCTAACACTAAATATAATAGTTAAATTGATTTCTAAGAGATTCATAAAAGAATTTTAGAAAGGAGAAGAAACATGAATAGTATATTTGAAATAGATAACTTAAATCTACATTATGATGATTTTCAAGCACTAAAGGATATAAACATTAGAATTGAAAAAAACAAAGTAACAGCTCTAATAGGACCTTCAGGATGCGGTAAATCAACATTTTTAAGATGTTTAAATAGAATGAATGATCTTATAGATTCATGTAAAATCACAGGAGAAATCGAGTTTAAAGAAGAGAACATTTATACTAGTAATTATGATGTTATCAGCCTAAGAACTAAAGTTGGGATGGTTTTTCAAAAACCAAATCCATTTCCAATGAGTATATATGATAATGTTGCTTATGGACCAAGGTGCCAAGGAATTAAAGATAAGAATATACTTGATGAAATAGTAGCTACATCGCTAAAGAGCTCGGCTTTATATGAAGAGGTTAGAGATAGAATTAAAGAAAGTGCACTTAGCTTATCAGGTGGGCAGCAACAAAGATTGTGTATAGCTAGAGCCATTGCGATGGAACCAGAAGTCATATTAATGGATGAACCTACTAGTGCATTGGATCCAATTGCTACTTTAAGAATTGAGGAACTAATGAATGAACTTAAGAAAAAGTATACCATTATTATCGTTACTCATTCTATGCATCAAGCAGCTAGAATATCTGATAACACAGCGTTCTTTTTAATGGGGGAGTTGATAGAATTTGATAAAACAAACAAAATATTTACAACCCCAAAAAATCAAAAAACTGAAGACTATATAACAGGTAGATTTGGATAGGAGGATATCTATATGATTCAGAATAGAAGGAAATTTAGTATAGAACTAGAAAACTTAAATACTAAGGTTTTTGATATGGGGATTGAAGTTATATCTTCGTTTAAAAAAGTATTAATTGCTTGTAAAGATAGCGATATTGATTTGGCAACAGAGGTAAAGGAACATGATATAATAATTAACGATATAGAAATATCAATCAATGTTGATGGATACCTCTTAATAGCTAAACAATGCCCAGTAGCAGGTGACTTAAGAAGAATTATCACAGCTATAAAGATTTCAAATGATCTTGAGAGAATTGCTGATTACTCGGTAAACATTGCAAAATATTTAATAAAAACTAAGTATGATAATTCTGTACATATTGAATCTATTTCAAAACTTGGAGAGCACATTATTAAAATGCTAGAAGGAATAATGACAGCATTTAAGGATGAGGATATTGAACTAGCTTTAGATATAAATTCAATGGATGAGATATTAGATGATGAATATGATAAAGAAGTTAAAGGACTAATAAATATAAGTAAAACTGCTTCAAATATTGAATTAGAAGAAGCAATGAGGGCCTTACTAGTTCTTAAACAAATTGAAAGAGCAGGAGATCATATTACTAATATTGCTGAGAATATTGTTTATCTTGTAAATGGAAAAAGAGTAGAATTAAATTAATTAAGAATATTATTTGGTATAATAAAAATAGAGGTGAAAAAAATGAATTTGAGAAAAGATTTCATTTATATTATTTTAGCGTATTTTACAGCTGTAATTTTAATTGTCATTGTAAATAATAATAGGTTCACAATATTTTTAGTTCTTCTATTGCTTACATATCATATATATTCTTTTTTAGAAGTTAGAGATAAGATAACAAAAGATAAGATATTCTTTGAGAGATCATTGATTAGCAAACTAAATAAAACAAAAAGGGAATCAGAAGAGACTTATAGAAGGTTTACTTCACTATCAACAACTTTAGGTAGTGGGATTATTATTGTAAATGATGATGGAATAATAAGTTTTTCAAATAAGGATGTTAATGATTATTTTGGGAAAGATTATAACAATAAAGATTACAATTCATTAGTAGGAATTTCTCAGTTATATAAGTTTGTTAATCAAGCATATTTACTGGAAAAAAGTATGCGAGATCAAATAGAATATAATAATCACTTTTATGATTTGATTGCTACTCCTTTAATTGAGAAGAAACTATTCAGAGGGTGTATAATAGTTGTCCATGATATTACTCTAATAAAGACGGCTGAAAACTTTCAAAAACAGTTTACAGCAGATGTATCCCATGAATTAAAGACACCACTGTCAGCAATTAAAGGGTTTTCTGAAATACTTGATAGAGACAAAAATATTAGTGAACAAGATAGAAATGAGTTCACTAATTTAATCTTGAAAGAATCTACAAGGATGGAAACTATTTTGAGTGATTTATTAATTATTTCAAAAATGGATAGATTAGATTATGAGTTAGAATTTAGTAGTATTGATATTAAAGAAGTATTAATTGAGTCATCAAACACTTTGTCTAGAGAAATAGGAAAGAAGAAATTGAATTTCAATATTGATGCAAAATCATGTATTTGCTTATTAGACAAGAATAAAATTGGGCAAGTAATGATAAATGTTTTAAAAAATGCAATTAATTATACTGATGAAGGTAGAATTACAATTAAAGGATATATTGATTTAAATAACTATGTTATTGAAGTAACAGATACTGGTATTGGAATAAAAGAATCAAATTATGATAAAGTGTTTAAAAGATTCTACCGAGTTGATTCAACAAGAAGTAGAGAAACTGGAGGAAGTGGACTTGGACTAAGCATCTCTAAGAATATACTTAAGAAGCATAGCGGAGATATATCAGTTAATTCAGTAATAAACAAAGGAACAACATTCAAAATAAATATACCTATTAAAAAATAAAAGGATACCCTTTTATTTTTTTCTTGCATAGATATTGAACATAATATATAATAATGTAGCACTAAATATTTAAACTACGTTAGTAATATGATATAATAGCAATGGTTCGGTGATTAGATGGAAAAAACCTTTATAGATTTTGAGATGAGTTCAACAGATTCGCATATAAAATTTAACACTATTGGTGAACTGGAGAACAATAAGATAAGATTTGTTGACAAAGAACTTAACAAACATTATATTGTATGTCATAAAAATACTATTGAGTATTATAAATTAGGATCAATGGATATGAAATTTGTGTTTGATAAATTTAATGTATCAGTAGGTACTTATCGCGTTGATAATAACACATTTAAGTTTGATATCTTAACATCAAAACTTGAGAACACAAGTAATGGACTTTTTATTGAGTATAAATTATTTCAAGACAATGAAATTGTTAATGAAAGTAAACTTAATATTAAGTATTCTGTTACTGAGGAGGAATTTGAATGCAAAGCATAAAAGAACAATCATTAATTGAATCAGCAGAAAGAATTATAAGAGATAAGAAAGCACCCATAAATTTATATGATCTATTTAATTTAGTAAGTGCTGAAAAAGGTTATAAAGAAGCCGAAAAAAACGCTTTAATTACTCAGTTTTACACTGATTTAATTACTTCTGCAAGATTTGTTTACACTGGAGACAATATGTGGGATCTAAAAGAATTTCAAAAAACTGATTTATCTGAAAAAGATGGGTCGTTTTATAAAGAATATACAAAAATTCCTGATTTAGATGGTGAAACTAAACCTAAGGCTAAAAAAGCTAAAAAAGCTAAGAAAGCAAAAGCTGTTCCTAAAGTTAAGAAAGTTGTAAAAGTTGAAGAAATAGTAAAAGTTGAAGAAATAGTAAAAGTTGAAGAATTAATAAAAGTTGAAGAAACAGTAAAACCAGTTGTAAAAGAAAAATTAAGCAAGATAAAAGCAACTGCAGAAGTTGAAGATGAAAAAGAAGTTATTTATGAAGAAGAGTTATTTGAAGAAGTTGAAGATGAATTTGATGAAGACAAATATAATGAATATATGGACACTTATGAAGATAAGTACGATGAAAAATAAAATTGTTGTTGTATTATAAAAATTGATTTGATATAATTTTTATGGGCACTTTATATTTGAAAGTCCTCCTGTCTGGGAGGACTTTTTTTATTTTTACATATGAGGTGGTAACTATGAAACAAACTAAATACATATTTGTTACTGGTGGAGTGGTTTCAAGCTTAGGAAAAGGTATAACTGCTTCTTCTTTGGGACGCTTACTTAAAAACAGGGGATTAAAGGTCTTTATGCAGAAATTTGATCCGTATATTAACGTAGATCCGGGGACAATGTCACCATATCAACATGGTGAAGTTTTTGTAACTGATGATGGAGCTGAAACAGATCTTGATTTAGGTCATTATGAGAGATTTATTGATGAAAATCTTAGTAAAGCAAGTAATATTACAACAGGTAGAGTTTACGCAAGTGTTATTGAGAAGGAACGAAGAGGTGATTATTTAGGTGCTACAATCCAAGTAATTCCACACATTACAAACGAAATAAAAGATAAACTTACTCAAGCTGCGATAGAATCAAACGCAGACATTGTTATTACTGAAATCGGTGGAACAGTTGGGGATATTGAATCCTTACCATTTTTAGAAGCAATTCGTCAATATAGGAGAGATGTTGGGTATATTAATACTATTTATATTCATAACACTTTAGTTCCATATTTAAGTGCGGCAAATGAATTAAAGACTAAACCAACACAACATAGTGTTAAGGAACTACGTAGTTTAGGGATTACACCAGATATTATTGTTTTAAGAACCGGGCATTCAATTACTAATTCCATGAGAGAAAAAATAGCTCTATTTTGTGATGTAAAAAAAGAAGCAGTTATTGAAGCAAGAGATTGCGAGATATTATATGAAGTTGCATTAAAACTAAAAGAACAAAACTTAGATGATTTAGTTTGTAATCATTTTAATCTTGAAACTAATGAATGTGATTTAACTGAATGGAGAGAGTTAGTAAATAGAATTAAGATGTTAGATAAAGAGATAACTATCGCATTAGTTGGAAAATATGTTGCTCTTCAAGATGCTTATTTAAGTGTAAGTGAAGCATTGAATCATGCTGGATATTTTCATTATGCAAAAGTAAACATTAAATGGATAAATGCAGGAGAGTTGGTTGATGCTGATATTAATGATTATTTATCAGATGTAGATGGAATCATTGTTCCAGGTGGATTTGGTAAAAGAGCTATTGAAGGGAAAATAAGAGCTATAACTTATGCAAGAGAGAATAATATTCCCTACTTAGGTCTTTGTCTAGGTATGCAGTTAGCCACAATTGAATTTGCCAGAAATGTTTGTAATCTAGAAGGAGCAAATTCCACAGAAATGGATCCAAACACTAAATATCCTCTTATTGATTATCTTCCAGAGCAGTATGAAGGAATCAATATGGGAGGAACACTAAGATTAGGACTTTATGATTGTAAAATAAAAGAAGGTACAATTGCTTATAAAGCTTATGGTAAAGAATTAATTCAAGAAAGACATCGTCACAGATATGAGTTTAGAAATGAATACAAGGATATTCTTAGTGAGTGTGGATTCGTCTTTTCAGGAATAAATCCAAAAAATAATTTAGTTGAAATGATTGAATTAAAAGATCATATATTCTTTGTTGCTACACAGTTTCATCCAGAGTTCTTATCAAGACCACAAAGACCACATCCTCTTTTTAGAGATTTTGTAGGTGCTTCTCTTAAAAAATAATGAATTAATATAAGCTAATTGACAATATATATGTCGTTAGCTTTTTTATTTTGTATTAATTTTTTCAATATGACAAAACCTAGTAAATTTGTCAACATAAAAAATGTTATACTGTATAGCATAGCCATTTCAAGCTTTATAATCAAGGTAAGACTTTATTCTTCTTTAATAATTCACATTGTGATATAATCAATATTGAGAAAGAATATATTTATTTAGGAGGAACAAAATGTTAAGTAAAAAACTAATTAAAAAAGTACTAGATGCAGCTTTAACTACTAGCGCAGATTTCTCTGAAGTTTTTATTGAAGAGAAGTTATCTACAAATGTTAGTCTTATATCAAGAAAAGTCGAAAAGTCTTCGAATTCTAAAACATTTGGAGTTGGTGTAAGAATCGCTAAAGGATACCGTTCTGTATACGGATATACTAACAGCGCTTTAGAAGGAGATTTAATTAAATTAGCAACTGATTTAGCTCAGTCATTCCCCGGAGAATCTCAAAATATTGAGTTTGAGCTAGAAGAAATGAAAGTTGGTAATACACACAAAATTAAAATTTTACCATCAGATGTTTCAATTGATGAAAAAGTTAATTTACTAAAAAGAGCTGATAATGCAGCTAGGGAATATGATAAAGAGATTAGTCAAGTAAGTGTTACTTATCTGGACTATGTACAAAAAGTATGGATAGCAAATAGTGAAGGAACTTATGTTAATGATATTAGAGTAAGACCTAGACTTGCTATCGCTGCAATTGCGGCTAATGATAAAATTAAGCAAACAGGATTCAATGGTCCTGGTGGGCATATTGGATTTGAGTTTTTCACAGAGCAAATCAATGTTGAAGACGAAGCAAGAGAAGCTGCTAGAGTAGCTATTGCAATGCTACATGCAGATGAATGTCCTAGTGGGAAAATGCCTGTAGTTATTGATAACGGATTTGGAGGAGTAATCTTCCATGAAGCAATGGGACATAGCCTTGAGGCAACATTAGTAGCCAAAGGTGGAAGTGTATTCTCAGGTAAAAAGGGAACTGTGGTTGCTAGTACTTTAGTTACTGCTATTGATGATGGTACTTTAGCAAATTCATGGGGTAGTGCAACATATGATGACGAAGGAAATCTTCAAAAACGTCGTGTTTTAATTAAAGATGGAGTTTTAAATAGTTATATGATTGACAAACTTAATGCCATTAGAATGAATGATGAATGTACTAATTCAGGTAGAAGAGAATCATACCGTTATGCTCCCACATCAAGAATGACAAATACATATATCGATAATGGTGAATCTACTTTTGAAGAAATAATTGCTGATACTAAATATGGTCTTTATGCTAAGAAGATGGGTGGAGGAAGCGTAAATCCAGCATCTGGAGACTTTAATTTCTCTGTTAGTGAAGGATATATGATAAGAGATGGAAAAATAGCTGAAGCTGTTAGAGGAGCAACATTAGTAGGTACTGGTAGTGAAGCTTTGCTAAAAGTAGATATGGTAGGTAATAATTTATTATCTGCTCAAGGAATGTGTGGAAGTGCTTCAGGTAGCATTCCGACTGACGTCGGCCAACCAACAATAAGAGTTTCAGAAATAACAGTTGGCGGAAGAAAGGGGTCTAACTAATGAATTTTGATCTATTATTTGAGAAAGCAAAAGTTAAAGGAATAGAAGATATACAGGTATACGTTGATTATGAAGATGGATTATCAATTCAAATATTTAATGGTGAAATTGATAAATACACAATTTCTACTACTCAAAACTTAACAGTTAAAGGAATTTATAATTCTAAGATGGGAGTAGTTAGATCTGAAGAAATCAATGATGATATTATAGATTTCATTATTGACAGTGTTATTGCATCTGCAAATACTATTGAATCAGAAGATGAAGTATTTATTTATGAAGGAGACAAAGAATATAAGGAAGTTAAAGGGCTTTATAATCCTGAATTAGATAAATTAGATGTTAAAGTAAAAATTGAAAATATTAAAATACTTGAAAAGAAGTTAAAAGCGATTGATAAAAGAATTTCTATGGTACAAGCAGTTTATCAACAAGGTACTGGGAAAGTTATTATTAGAAATTCAAAAGGATTATCTCTTGAAAAAATAAGTAATAATGCAGTCGTTTATGCTTATGTTATTGCTACTGATGGTAAAGATCAAAGAATGGTAGTTGAATATGAGATGTCAAATGATTACTCAGATTTTGATTTAGATAAATTAGCTCAAAAATGGGTAGATAGAGCCACTTCTTTACTTGGAGCTCAACCATGCGAATCTGGAGAATACGAAATATTATTAACAAATACAGCAAGTGCAGAGTTGCTTTCATCTCACACTTCAATGTTTTCTGCAGAGAGTATTCAAAAAAATGTTTCATTATTAAAAGGTAAAATTGGTGAAACAATTGGTAGTAATAATATTACACTAGTTGATGATCCATTTATTGCAAAATCAACTCAATCTGGTTCATTTGATGATGAAGGCGTAGCCACTTCTTACAAAGAAATCATAAAAGATGGAGTTTTAAAAGGATACTTACATAATTTAAAGACTGCAAAAAAAGACGGTGTAAAATCTACTGGAAATGGGTTTATTAGGGGAATTTCTCCAACAAACTTCTATATTAAACCAGGCAAATTATCATACGATGATGCAGTTAAATCAATGAAAAAAGGAATAATAATAACTGATCTTGACGGAGCTCACGCTGGAACAAGTCCCATAAGTGGAGATTTCAGTCTCCAAGCTGCAGGATTTTTAGTTGAAGATGGTAAAATTGTTAGACCTGTTGCACTAATTACTGTTGCAGGTAATTACTTAACATTACTTAAAGATGTTACTGATGTATGTGATGATCTTAAACTAGACATGAGATATATTGGAAGCCCTTCAGTAAAAATTAAATCACTAATAGTGTCAGGAACTTAAACACCGCATTTGCGGTGTTTTTTTTGTGAACACTTTCATTAGGTTAATTGGGGCTCATTAGTTTACATTTAAAAACTATTAATGTATAATAATATTGATTTTAAAACTTAGGAGGAATAAAAATGGGACTAGTACCTGCGAACGAAATGCTTATTAAAGCAAGAAAAGAAGGATATGCTATTGGGCATTTCAATATTAATAATATGGAATGGATTAAAGCTGTATTAATAGCAGCTGAAGAATCAAATTCACCTGTAATTTTAGGTGTTTCTGAAGGAGCAGCAAAATATATGATGGGGTATAAAACTGTTGTTGCAATGGTTGAAGGAATTATGGAAACATTGAAAACAACTGTACCAGTTGCTCTTCATTTAGATCATGGTAGTTATGAAGGAGCAAAAGCTTGTATTGAAGCTGGATTCAGTAGTGTTATGTTTGATGGATCACATTACGATATTGAAGAAAATATTCAAAAAACTAAAGATATCGTTAAATTTGCTGCTGAAAGAGGAATAAGTGTTGAAGCTGAAGTTGGTAGTATCGGTGGAGAAGAAGATGGAATACTTGGTGGTGGAGAAGTTGCTGATCCGAAAGAATGCAAAATGATTGCAGACTTAGGTGTAGACATGCTTGCTGCTGGAATCGGGAATATCCATGGTAAATATCCTGAAAATTGGCAAGGATTAAGACTTGATGTATTAAAACAAATCCAAGATATTACTGGAAATATGCCTTTAGTACTTCATGGGGGAACTGGAATTCCTAACGAAATGGTAAGAGAAGCAATTACTTTAGGTGTATCTAAGATAAATGTAAATACAGAATGTCAATTAGTGTTTGCTGAAGCAACAAGAAAATATATTGAAGCTGGGAAAGATTTAGAAGGAAAAGGATTTGATCCTCGTAAATTATTAGCTGATGGAACGAAAGCTATAGCGGATATAGTAAAAGTAAAAATAGACTTATTTGGATCTAATAATAAAGCATAAAGGGTGATTTTATGATTGAATGGATTTATGAAAATCCCATTTTTGCAGCATTTTTGGGAACAGTGTTTACATACGCTATCACTGCACTCGGGGCAGCTTTAGTTTTTCCTTTTAAGAATGTTTCAAAGAAATTATTTAACGGAATGTTAGGATTTAGTGCCGGAGTAATGATTGCTGCTTCTTTTTGGAGTCTTCTTAGTCCAAGTATTGATTTAGCTGAGGAATTAGGGTTAATCTCTTGGCTTCCAGCGGTAATTGGATTCTTATCAGGAGGATTATTTTTGTTGATTATTGACAGATATTTACCTCATATGCACGTTATGACAAAACATAGAGAAGGAGTTGAATCTTCTTGGCATAGAAGTGTTTTGCTAGTTTTAGCAATTACACTACATAATATTCCTGAAGGTTTAGCTGTTGGAGTTGCATTTGGATATGCAGCTACAGCTTTTGATTCAAGTATTGCAGCAACAGCTGCAATTGGTGGTGCAATCGCACTTGCAATCGGAATTGGACTTCAAAACTTTCCCGAAGGAGCAGCAGTTAGTGTTCCTTTAAGAAGAGAAGGAATGAGCCAAAAGAAAGCATTTATGATTGGACAATTTAGTGGAATGGTAGAACCTGTAGCGGGTGTTGTTGGAGCATTACTTGCTTTATCAATGAGAAATGCTTTACCTTATGCATTAAGCTTTGCAGCAGGAGCAATGATTTACGTGGTAATCGAAGAATTAATTCCTGAATCTCAGATGATGGAAACTACAAAAATAGCAACTATTGGAGCTATGATTGGGTTTGCTGTTATGATGACGTTGGATATTGCTCTTGGATAATTTTATATATAGAGATTTTGCTGCTTGGAAAATTGAAAACCACGATGTAATAGAAATTTTCCAAAAGAACGAATCAGTAATTCATGATAGAATAGACCCTATTTATTCAGTGTTGAATCATATCTATGATTTGTTAGTTGAAAAAAAGGAATTAGATGATGAATTAGATATAATTTTTAGAGCCGGATTTAACTATTTACATTCTCAATTTGAAACTATTAAGATTTATTACGAAAAATTATTTCAATCTGATTGTGATGAGTTTCTAGCTTATAGCGAAATGGTGCTGTATTTACTTTATATTTATGATGTTAGAAGTGATATGGAGAATAATGATATAGATTCTGATATTATGGAGTTAAATGAATTAGAAAATTGTATTGAAAATATGATAATTGAACGTAGAAATGACTTTGACTATATAAAAGATAAGATGAATGAGACATTAAAAGTTGTTTATAGCAAAATGAACTATGATTACGTTAGTATTGTTGATATATTTGTTGAGATAGCTGAAAATCTTGGTATATTTTTATACGAAGATAATGAATTATTATTAGGAAGAGAAGTTTAAAGGTGAAAGCAAATGCTTACACCTTTTTTTTAAGAGTATATTAGTTATTATTTTTATAATTATCGTATATAATGATTTTACAAAAGAGGTGATTACATGGGAATTTATAACGATATAAATGCTATAAAGAGAAGGGACCCTGCAGCAAGACATGCTTTAGAGATTATACTTACTTACAATGGTATGCATGCGGTTTGGATATATAGAATTACACATATTTTGTGGAAAATAAGATTAAAAACATTAGCTCGCTTATTGGCTAATACAGCTAGATTTTTAACAGGTGTTGACATTCACCCTGCAGCTAAAATTGGTAAAAGATTTGTTATTGATCATGGTTCAGGTGTTGTGATTGGCGAGACAGTAGTAATCGGAAATGATGTATTAATATATCATCAAGTTACTTTGGGAGGAACAGGAAATGATTCTTCAGCTAAAAGACATCCAACAATATGTGATTGTGTAATGATTGCAACAGGAGCAAAAATTCTTGGAGATATTAAAATAGGTGCAATGGCTAAAGTTGGAGCGAATGCAGTAGTTCTACAAGATGTCCCACCGGGTGCTACAGCTGTAGGAATGCCTGCAAGAATAATTACAAGTAAAGAAGCAATTGAAATGAATTGTAGTTTATCAAAAAAAGAAAATGATTATTAATCATTTTCTTTTTATTTAGACTCATATATTTTATTGATTAAATAGCTCTGTTGATAAATATCTTTCGGCGTTACTTGGAGATATAGTAAGTATTTTCTTTCCTGGACCAACTTTCTTAGCTAATTGTATTGCAGCAAATACGTTTGCTCCTGTAGAAATCCCAGCAAAAACACCTAAATCCTTAGCTAGTTTTCTAGCTGTTTCAAATGCATCTTCATCGCTTACTAATAGAACTTCATCATATATTGAAGTATCTAATATATCAGGGATAAAACCTGCACCAATACCTTGTATTTTATGAGGACCTGGCTCATTTCCACTTAATACCGCAGAAGTTTTAGGTTCAATCGCTTTAATACTTATTTTATTATTATATTCTTTCAAGATTGTGCCCACTCCAGTAATCGTACCACCTGTACCTACTGAAGCTACAAAATAATCCAAATCTGGGATATCTTTAATGATTTCTAATGCAGTGTTTTTCATATGTGCTAAAGGATTATTTGCGTTTTTAAACTGCATGGGCATAAAATACCCTCTTTCCTTAACTAATCGTTCTGCAACTTTTATTGATTCATTCATACCTTTTTTTGCTTCTGTCAAGATTAGTTCTGCACCATAGCCTATTAAAATTTTTCTTCTTTCAATACTTAAACTATCAGGCATGGTAAGGATAACCTTATATCCCTTCGCAGCACCAACCATCGCTAGTCCTATTCCAGTATTACCGCTTGTCGGTTCTACTATAGTGTCTCCTGGTTTTAATAAACCGTCATTTTCAGCTGCTTCAATCATACTAATTGCAATTCTATCTTTAACACTACCCCCAGGATTGAACCATTCTAATTTTAAATATACATCGGACATGCCCTTAGTTATGAATTTACTAAGTTTGATAATTGGTGTATTACCGATTAAGTTATAAATATTATTATATATCATATAATTACCTCGTTTTTTAAGTCATATTCCTATTATATTATTACTTTAAATATTAAACTAACGATATGCTAAAAGAAAAAGAGTTGAATATTTAGTATTCAACTCTTATGATATTATTTTCCTCTTGGTTTCATATGGGGGAATAATAAGACATCTCTTATAGATGGAGAATTTGTAAGTAACATTATCAATCTATCAATCCCAACACCGAGTCCACCTGTGGGTGGCATTCCGTATTCTAATGCTTCTATATAATCAATATCCATTTCATTAGCTTCATCATTTCCTAATTCTTTTTCTTCTAGTTGAGCTAAGAAACGTTGTTTCTGATCAATTGGATCATTCAACTCAGTAAATGCATTTGCATATTCTCGTCCTCCAATAAATAATTCAAAACGATCTGTAAAACGCGGATCATCTACATTTTTTTTAGCTAATGGACTAATTTCAATTGGATGTCCATAAACAAATGTAGGTTGAATAACACTCTCTTCTACATATTCTTCATAAAGTAAATTTAATATATGCCCAGTTCCGGTATAGTGAGCAGGGATTTCTAAATCTTTTTTAAGAGCAAAAGCTTTTGCTTTTTCAAAAGTCATATCTTTATCCCAAAAATCGATTCCTACAGTATCTCTTACAGCATCTGCCATATGTAATTTTGTCCAAGGAGCTGCCAAAGTGATTTCATATTCACCAAATATAACAGTTTCTTTTCCAAATTCTTTAGCAACAGTTGAAATCAAATACTCTGTAAGTTCCATCATTGTATCCATATTTCCATAAGCTTGATATAATTCAAGCATAGTAAACTCAGGATTATGTTTTACACTCATTCCTTCATTTCTGAATGTTCTACCAAACTCATAAACACCGTCAAATCCACCTACAATAAGTCTTTTAAGGTATAATTCAGTAGCAATTCTTAAGTAGAAAGGCATATCTAGAGTATTATGATGAGTTATAAAAGGTCTAGCATTGGCCCCACCTAATATTGGATGTAATACTGGTGTTTCAACTTCAAGAAAACCTTTTTCATCTAGTATTTTTCTCATCATTGTAATTACTTTAGAACGTAAAATAAATGTTTCTCTTGATTTTGTATTAGTTATTAAATCAACGTATCTACGTCGATATCTCTCTTCAATATCAGTTAATCCATGAAATTTTTCTGGTAAAGGTCTAAGTGCTTTTGAAAGATGAGTAAATTTAGTAACGCGAATACTTAGTTCTTCAGTTCTTGTTTTCATAATAGTACCATTGATTCCAACGATATCTCCCAAATCAGATTTATTAAATATCTCGAAAGATTCTTCTCCAAGTACATCCAATCTTAAATAAAGTTGAATTTGTCCAGCTTGGTCCATTATATTAGCAAAACCTGCTTTTCCTTTTCCTCTTTTTGTCATAATACGGCCTGCGATTGCTATTTCAGGTGTTTCCATATCGTGTAAATCTTCTTTTGAAAATTCTGCGTATTTGTCTCTAAGTGTTTGAGTTGTATTGTTTCGATCAAATCTTTGTCCAAAAGGATCAACGTTATGATCTTTTAGAAAATTTAATTTCTCTCTTCTAACAATCTCTTGGTCTGATAGTTTTTCCATTGTTTTCACCTCGTTTAGTTTATGCATAATAGATTATAACACATTATGATAATTTATATAAAGAAAATAGTACAATTACTGTACTATTTTGTAGCTTCAATTAATACTTCTAGATTATCGTACATAATAGACATGTAAGTCGATCCAATATCTTTTTCTTCTTCGGTTAGGTTACCTAATCCATGTAAGAATAAAGGCATAGCTAATTCATCTATTAACTTTAAACCATCAAGCACTTGATCACCTGCTGGTGAATTAGTGTTTTTTTCAAATAAGATATAGTGAATTTCATGATAATCTGCTTCAAAAACAAATTCAATTATATCACTAGGAATACTTTCTGAAGAATGTGGACTTGTAACAATTGACATTATTTCAAGATTATATCTATAATTCCAATAAGTAAACAACATAGCAGTAGTAATAATCGGTTTACTTGCATTTTCTGCCATAGCTTCATAGTCGGTATGAAGTTTTTCTAGTTGTGCAGAAAGAACTGTAAAGTTATTTTCATATAATTCATTATTATCTGGATAAGTTACTACTAATTTATCTCTAACAAGTTTAGCAACTTTTAACATCTTTACAGGATCTAACCAAAAATGAGGATCTTCTGATAAAGAATTTTCATTACATTCATAAATAGGATCTTCATCATACTCTAAATGAGAGTGTTCATGACTATAACAAACTAAGTTGTAAGCAATATATTCTGAAACATCGATTAGTTCTACTGTACCATCACTAAAAGTTGATTCAGCGTTATCCGGAATATATGTATCTACGCCTCCATTTACATAAAATAATAAATCAGAGTTAATCATATCGATTATTTCTTTGGCACTCCAATCAATTGATTCACTATGTACGGTTGAACCAGGCACTCTTTTTACAAGAACTGTATCTCCAGCAATTTGTTCAACAAGATATTGCATTGGGTAAACAGTAACATAAATTATCTCTTCAATTTCATTTTCTTTATTACAGGCAGTTAATGTTGAGAACAACATTATTGAGAGAATAAGCATTAATATTTTTTTCATTTTCATCACCTATTTCTTATGTGCAATTATTATATATTAAACGCGCACATATTACAACAACTTATAGTCTTTTTTCTTCAACTATTTCAAACATATTTTTTGCATCTTCTTTTCTAGTTGAAAGTTGTAATTCAAGAACCTTTATTGTTACAATTTTATTACCAAAATGAATACTAATTAAATCCCCTATTTTAAGCACTGTACTTGATTTTGCAACCCTTTCATTTACATAAATTCGTTGATTATCTGCGACCTCTTTTGCAATTGTTCGCCGCTTAATAATTCTTGATACTTTTAGATATTTATCTAGTCTCATAACATCACCATTTATATTATATCATATAAAAAGGATATCTTGGATATCCTTTTTTATACTTTATCTACTTTTTTTCAGTTTCTTCTACTTTATCTACTTCACTAACAATAGTTTTAACATTGTTTTTCTCAACGATTTTAGCTTTTTCTATTTTCTCTTCAGTGATTTTTATTTTTTCTATAGCAGCTTTTTCTTTGGCTGCATCACTTATTTTTTTCTTCTCCCACCAACCTAACGATTTCTTCTCAACGATTTCATAAATATCTTCTTTAGTTAATGTTTCAACTTCAAGTAAATATTTTGCGATAAGTTTTACTAACTCAATATTCTCTTTTAATACATTTGTCGCAATTGTGTAACACTCATCAATAATTTTTCTTACTTCATTATCAATTTCTAATGCCACTTGATCACTAAATGTTTTGTCAATATTATAATCTCTTCCAAGGAACACTTGTCCACTACGTTTTTCATATTGGATTGGTCCAAGTGAACTCATTCCATACTCTGTAACCATTGATCTAGCTATTTCTGTAGCTTTTTGGAAGTCGTTATGAGCACCTGTAGAAACATCATCGAAGATGATTTCTTCACTTACTCGTCCACCAAGTAACCCAGTGATTCTATCTAACAATCCAGTTTTAGTTGCCAAGAATGATTCTTCTTTTTCAGGAAGCATTAAGGCGTATCCACCAGCTTGTCCACGTGGAATGATTGTAACTTTGTGAACTATATTTGCATTATCTAGTTTAATACCTAGTACAGCGTGTCCTGCCTCATGATGAGCTATAAAATTACGTTCTCTTTTAGTAAATACACGTGACTTTTTAGCAGGCCCCATCATTACTCTATCAACTGCTTCATCAATATGATAAAGCTTGATAAAAGGTTTGTTTTCTCTAGCAGTTAGAATTGCTGCTTCATTTAATAGGTTCTCTAAGTCTGCACCTGTAAATCCTGGAGTTCTTCTAGCAATTTCTTTAAAAGTGACTTTAGGATCAATTTTTTTATTCTTTGCATGAACTTCTAAGATTGCTTCTCTACTTTTTATATCAGGTCTAGCAATAGTTATTTGACGATCGAAACGTCCAGGTCTTAGTAATGCTGGATCTAACACATCTGGTCTATTTGTTGCGGCAATTACAATGATACCTGAATTAGAACCAAATCCATCCATTTCAACAAGTAGTTGATTTAATGTTTGTTCTCTCTCATCATGTCCACCACCAAGCCCAGCACCTCTTTGTCTACCTACTGCATCTATTTCATCAATAAAGACAATACAAGGAGCATTCTGTTTTGCTGTTTTGAACATATCACGTACACGACTTGCTCCAACTCCAACAAACATTTCAACGAAATCGGATCCACTTATTGAATAAAAAGGAACATTTGCTTCGCCAGCAACAGCTCTTGCAAGTAATGTTTTACCCGTACCAGGAGGACCCACTAATAAAACACCAGTAGGTATTCTTGCGCCTAGTGACATGTACTTTTTAGGATTTTTAAGAAAATCTATTAATTCTGCCATTTCAGCTTTTTCTTCTTCAATACCAGCAACATGCTCAAATGTTGTTGTTTTACCTTTATTTAATTTTGCTCGATTTTTACCGAAATCAAATGCTTTATTATTTCCACCTTGACTTCTCATAAAGAATCCAATGATAAATATTAGAATAATTATAGGTAATAAGATTATTAAAATACTCCAAAAACTATAAGAAGAAGCTGCTTTATGATCATACTCTACATCAAAAGTGCCTGCAAGACCAATTAAGTTATTTAAAGCATCTTCAGTCGGAGCTATTGATTCAAAAGTATCGTCGTTTTTTAGCGTCCCAGTAATAGAATAAGATTTAATATTTGGATCACCTGTAATAGGTTCAGATAATATTTCTTTTACATTATTACTTTCTATCTCATCAACTAATTCTAAATATGTGTAATCTAATGGTGGGGTATCATCATAAGAGAACATCCATACGGCAGCAAAAACGAATAGCAAAATGATTGCTACTACAATTAAACTACCTAATCTCCCTTGTTGTGGTTTTAGCGGTTTCTTCTCTGCCATACTAACACTCCTTATTTATTGTAAACTTCCGGTTTTAACACTCCGACATAAGGTAGGTTACGATATTTTTCATCGTAATCAAGTCCAAATCCAACAACAAATTCTTTTGGAATTGTTGTTCCGATGTATTCAGGAACAAGTTTTACAACTCTTCCTGCCGGTTTATCTAATAACGTTGCAATTTTAACACTTTTTGCTCCACGATAAAGTAATAAATCCTTAATTACTTTAATTGTTTTTCCTGTATCAACTATGTCTTCAGTAATAATAATATGACGATCGTGCACTGGTATACCTAAATCTTTCAAGATTTGAACATCTCCTACAGATTTAATACCTCCATGATAACTAGATACATCCATAAATCCTACTTCTAAATGAATGTCCATCTCTGTTAGTAAATACCCCATAAATGGAACACATCCTTTTAAAAGACCAATTACTAATGGAAATTTGTCTTTGTAGTCTTCTGCGAGTTTTTTACCCATTATTTGAGAAATTTCGATAATCTCTTCTTTTGATACCAATACTTTTTCGATGTCTTTTTCTAACATTACTTCACCTCATATACATAGATTTTTTTGTTACCTTTATTATTTTGAAAGGATTTCTTAATTTTGGGAATCCATAACACACTTTCTTTGTTAGCAATTAGAAATAATTTATCTCGTTTTGATAAAGGTATTTTTTTATCTATTAAGATATCTTTTACCTTTTTTGTCCCGACTTTTAAAATCATTTTGTCACCATTAAGTCTGTTTCTAAGATAGAGTGGAAATACCTCTTCATTATACCATAGTTCAAAATAAAATGAATTATATTGCGATAATTTATTTTCACTAAAGACGAAACTATCATTATCATTGACAAAGTATTCTCCAAAGCCATTTATTTCAATATTTTGTTTAACTAATTTTGTTTTTTTTTCAATAAAAATATACTCATACTCTTTAATAAAATTATACTCTTTTCCAATTGATAAAGATTTGTTTGCATTATTAGTTTGGCAAATATCTATCATTAGTGTATATTGTTTATAACTAACTTCAACTGAGTTATTTGTAGCAATGTTTACTAAGTGTTTTAATACTTTTATCTTTATTATTTTATCTAATTCATTGAATGTTTTCAAGTTAATATTATTATAAAAACAATTATTTTTAATATATTCATCTTTTAATCTTGTTAATACTATATCAGCAGATTCAATATAGTCTTTAAATTGCATTATTTTCTCATTAAGATTTGGATTCTCTTTTTTAAGAAGAGGGATAATATTATGTCTGTATCTGTTTCTTGTATAAGCATCTTCGCTATTAGAAGAATCTTCATAATAAATAACATTATTCTCTTTCGCATAATCCAAAATTTCTTCTTTTGTAACCTCCATTAAAGGTCTCACAATAGAAATGTTACGGTCTTTTCTAATTTCAGGGATTCCACCGTACCCACTAAATGATGTACCTCTTGTTAATCTCATTAAAGTTGTTTCAACTTGATCATCTAAATGGTGAGCTACCACAATCTTAGAGGCTTTGTATTTTTGAGCAACTGCTTTAAAGAAACCATATCTTTGGTTTCTAGCATCATCATGAAAGTTAACTTTTTCATTTTTTTTCATGGAACTTCCTTCAAAAGGTATACCTAACTTAATTGCATAGTTTTTAATATGATTATATTCCTCAATTGATTCTTCCCTCTTGTTATGGTTAACATGAGAGATAATTAGGTTTAAATTAAGATCTAAAGTATTTAGAATATCTAAAAGAACCATCGAATCTACGCCACCACTTAGGGCAACAACGACTGTTTCATTTTTTGAAAATATTCTTTTATTTGTTATTAATTTCCCTAAATCTCTTCTCATATAAATCACCTTATTTTCATTATAGCATATTAATTGTTATTAGATATTATATCTTGATTTACTTTGAAACACAAAATATTTTTTAGTTGTTTGTAATTTGTGATATAATATATCCAGTAGACAAAAAACAGAATGGAGAAAAATTATGTTTAAACTTCCTAAATTAACAAAAAAAGAACGTGCTTGGGTTTTATATGATATAGCAAACTCGGCTTTTATTTTAACAGTAATTACTATTTTATTTCCTATCTTATATAACGAAGTTTATATGAGTCATGCTGGAGCAGATTGGAAAACAGGATCTGCAATATTTAAGTATTTAACAAGTGCATTAGCATTAACAGTGGCTCTTTTGAGCCCGGTTATTGGAGCTTGGTCTAATTATCGTGGAAATAAGAGAAAATTCTTTAAGATTTTTCTAATTATCGGGATAATTGGTGGATTTGGAATCGCGATTCCTGGCCTTGATTGGTTATTGTTATTAGTAATCTTCTCGATCTCAAGTATTGGGTATAACTTAACTAATGTTGTTTATGATGCATTTTTAGTAGATGTTACAGAAGAAGACAAAATGGATGAAATTAGTGCAACTGGATTTGCATGGGGATATATTGGTAGTTTAGTTCCATTCTTTTTTGGAATGATTCCTTATTTCTTAGTAACATTTGGTATATTAGATGAATCTATGGGACATTACGCTATTAGTTTTGCGTTTGTTGTTGCTGTTCTTTGGTGGCTTTATTATTCATTACCAATTTTAAGAGATGTTGAACAAACGTATAATATTGATAGTGATAATAATACATTAGGTGAATCTTTAAAAAGATTAGGAAAAACATTTAAAGATATTCGTGCTTATCGTTATATTTTCTTATTTTTAATAGCTTATTTACTTTATATTGATGTTGTAAATACTGTTATTAGATTAGCAGTTAATATAGGTACCGATTTAAATGTTAGTGCTCCTGTATTACTAGGTGTAGTAATATTAGTTCAGTTTATAGGATTCCCTTCAGCAATTATTTATGGACGTTTAACAAAACATTTTGGTGGTAAAAAGATGATTTTCTATGGTATCTTAGTTTATGCATTAAGTATTTATGTTGTTAGTTTAATCGTTGATGAAAATACAACATACTTAATGTGGATAGTAGGGATTCTTATTGGTACTGCACAAGGTGGAATTCAATCTGTAAGTAGAAGTTATTTTGCAAAAATGGTTCCAAAAGAAAAAGCAAATGATTTCTTTGGATTCTTTAGTGTATTCGGAAGATTTGGTGGAATTGTTTCTCCATTTATCTTAGCTTCATTAGCAATGTATTATGATATGGCAACAAATGAAGCTGTTTTATTCTTATTAGGACCATTAACTATTGCAAGTATAATCTTGATATTTGTTAAACCTGACAAAATTGATATAGTTGAGTAATAATAAATTTATTCTTGCTAGTAAATCACCTCGAAGAATAGAACTCATTAATGTTCTAGATATCGATTTTGAGGTTATTCCTAGTGATGTTGAAGAAATAATTAAAGAAGGATTAACAAACGAAGAGATAGTTATTGATATTGCTTATCAAAAGGCTTGCGATATAAACGCAAAGAATCCTGGAAAGTATGTTCTTGGGTTTGATACATTAGTTATATTAGATGGAGTACCTTTAGGGAAACCCAAAGATGAACAAGATGCTTTTAGAATGTTGAGATTGCTTAGTGGTAGGACTCATACAGTGTTAACTGGATGTGCCATAGTTAAAGGCAAGCATAAGGATTCATTCTACAGTTCAGCTGATGTAACGTTTAATGAAATGACTGATGAAGAAATAAAAGAGTATGTTGAAACTAAAGAACCAATGGATAAAGCTGGAGCTTACGGTATTCAGGCATATGGATCAAAATATATTAAAGAAGTAAATGGTGATTATTTTACAATAGTAGGATTACCAATTGCTAAACTTTATAAAAAGATAAAAGAACTGTAAAGAGACCGTCCAAGGTCTCTTTTTACTTGTTTTGTATCCTTTTTTTGTAGTTTGGTGTAAAATAAATGTATGATACCTTAAAACTATATAAAAAAATTATTAGAAGTGATATTCTAGGTGTGACTTCAGAAGGAGGCTATTTTATGTTTAATCTAAAAGTATCAAAAAGTGAACATAAAATAATAAAAGAGAGGCTTAACCTTGTTGAGACAGTTAATTATGATTATGTTTTAACTGATGATAAGGAACTGATTGAAGATGATAAAGTAAATATTGTCTTTAATGAAGCTGAGATTACAAGAGTTACTAAACTATTAGATTTAATTGTTAGAGGAGAAGAGTTATACATTATTGGAAACAATGAATTTGGACAAAAGAGTGTTGAATCACGTAACTTTTACTATTTCATTGTTGAAGATGAAGATGTTTACGGAGTTTTAAATAATACTAGATTATTAATTAGATCTAAATTATACGAAATTGATAAGCTCTTAGAACATAAAAACTTTATCCGTATAAGTAAATACTGTTTAGTAAATATTGGTAAAATTGATTATATCAAGCCTGCTCTTAACTCAAAACTTGATTTATTACTCAAGAATAATGAACATCTTGAGGTAAACCGTGGATATTATAAAGATTTTAAGAAAGCTTTAGAAATTTAGGAGGTATCGCAATGGAATTTTTAATAAATAATCCAGTAATTGCTTTTGCATTGTTAGTAGTACTTGGATTTACAACATTGATGATTACAAAATTATTTGAAGAAGTAAAATTAAACAATTTGTTATCTATAAAACAAAAACAGATGAGAATTAGTTCTCCAGTTAAAAGTATAAAAGGACGTATTGCATATTTATCAAGTGCAGCCCTAGCACCAGTTGTTGCGGTTGTAGTTATGGTAAGTGTTGCATTAAATCCTCAAATTATTCCAACTGGTGATCTTTTAGTAGTCGAATCTTCAAATGATATTATTGAGCTTTATTCAGTATTTCAAGAAAGAATTAATAATGATTACCAATCATTCGATTGGAGAAAAAGTAGTGATATGGAAGCTGTACTAGAAGGTGGGATAATTGGAAATTCAAATGCCTTAACTGATGATTTAATTATGTATGAATTTGTCACAGTTCCTACTGCTACTTTAGACTTAGATGCATTAACAAGTGAAGCTGGTAGTTCTGATTATTCAGGAACTAATAACCAAGTAATTGGTGTAGATGAAATGGATAATGTTCTCACAGACGGTAAATTTATTTACACAATGTATGAAAATAAAGTTCAGATCACATTAGCTTATACTGAAGCAAGTGGACCTGGAGTATTAAATCTTTATAAAACATTTGAATTTACAAGTGATTATTGTGAAGATGATCAGTTTTATCCAGAAGGAATGTATGTTGATGATAATTACTTAGTTATAATTGGAAATCAATACACATATAATTGTGATGAACAAAAATACTCTGATGATGGTGAACCTTTAATGGATATATATCCTTATTGGTACGCTTCAAGTAGTGATATAAAAGTTCTAGTTTTTGATAAAACAAATGATTTTGAACTTAAAGACGAATACAAAATGAATGGGTATTTCACAGGAACTAGAAAAATTGAAACTGAATCAGCAAATACGCTGTATATCGTTACTAATAACTATATTCCATTCTATTTAGATGATTTAAATGTTGATGATTATTTAAATCAATATGAAGTTAATGGAGAAGTTACAAAAGCAGAATATGAAGATATAGTTTATGTTGAAGGAACTTCACCAAACTCTTTTACAACATTTTATGGAATAGATTTGGATACAACAGAAGTAGATGTGGAAACTGTCTTAGGAGATAGTGGATATAATCTATATGTATCAAACTATAATATGTATTTAGTAGGATCAGCTTATTTCTTCTTACCAATGGTAGATTTTATTGATACAGCTGAACAAACATATGAAAATAAAACAGCTATTTTAAAAATTTCTATAAGTGCTGGAGAAGTTGAATACTTTGGAAGTGGCTATGTTGAAGGATATTCATTAGATCAATTCTCAATGGATGAACATAACGGATATTTAAGAATAACTACTACAAATAATGCTTGGGGAGAAGATATTAACAATAGATTATTTGTTTTAGATCAAAATCTTAAACAAGTAGCTGTTCTTGAAAACTTAGGAAAACCAAGAGAAACAATTAAATCAACAAGATTTGTTGGAAATTATGCTTATGTTGTAACATTTGAGCAAACAGATCCATTCTACATTATTAATCTATCAAATCCACAAGATCCGTTTGTGGAAGGAGAGTTAAGTATGCCTGGATATAGTGCATATTTACAACCTTTAGGAGAAAATTTTGTTCTAGGATTAGGATATGGTGATAATTTAGGTGGAACACAAGGACTAAAATTTGCAATTTATGATGTATCTGACAAAACTGCTCCAGTAGAATTAGATAATGTTACATTTGATTATTCTGAGTTTGGTTGGGCAAATAGTAGTGCAATATATAATCACAAGGATTTATTAGTTAGCTTAGATAAAGGGATTATTGCTCTTCCATTTAACCTTTACGGTTATAATAATCAACTTGATACTTATTCATATAATAGCGGTATCTTAGTTTACAATATCGATCTTGAAACTGGATTTGAATATAGCGGGTATGTTACACATGCTACGGATTCAGCAGAAGATGTATATGTCTATAAGAGTAAAT
This sequence comes from Candidatus Izemoplasma sp., assembly GCA_029939945.1. GTDB lineage: Bacteria > Bacillota_I > Bacilli_A > Izemoplasmatales > Izemoplasmataceae > JAFGXW01. Next base: position 51,570 of record JAOZRX010000007.1, read on the forward strand.
TTATAAGTGATTATTTCTATACAGTATCAAATGAATATATTAAAGTATCAACAATACTAGATCCAGAAACAATACTTCATTCCACAAATTTAAATTAGATTAAAAAAATAATCGCCTAGGCGATTATTTTTATTTACGGTATATTTTCAAACGATATACTTCATCTTTTACGGCTTTACTAACAGCAACTACAACTCTTTTATCAAATGGGGAAGGAATAATATAGTCTCTTCTTAATTCTTCATCTTTAATAATGTAAGCAATAGCTTTTGCTGCGCTTAATTTCATACTTTCGGTTATTTTAGTTGATTTAGAATCTAGTGCTCCTCTAAACAAACCTGGGAAAGCAAGAACATTATTGATTTGATTAGGGAAATCAGATCTTCCTGTACCTACAACAAAAGCTTTTGCCTCTATTGCTTCATCAGGCATTATTTCAGGATCAGGATTTGCCATTGCAAAGATAAACGGGTCTTTATTCATTGAACTAACCATTTCTTTTGTAACAAGTGCTTTTACTGATACACCGATAAAGACATCTTTATGTTTCATTAACGCTTCTAAGGAGTCATTATCAAGGTTGTTAGGGAAATCAATGATTGATTGATCAATTAATTCTTTTATGAGAAAAGAGTAAGAATCATATTTATCTTTCAATACGACTCCATCAATATTATAACCATATATTTTTTTAACTCCCATATCTTTTAATAATCTAGCAATTGAACTACCAGCTGCACCAGTTCCGCTTAACACTATTTCTAAATCTTCTAATTTTCTTCCAGACAATCTACATGAATTTATTAAGGCAGCTGAGGTAACAATTGCTGTTCCGTGCTGATCATCATGGAAAACTGGAATATCTAGTTCTTCTTTTAATCTTCTCTCGATAATAACACAGTTTGGTGCACTAATATCTTCTAAATTGATACCTCCGAATGTTGGAGATATTTTTTTGACAATGTTTATTATTTCTTCAGGATCTTGTGTATCAAGACATATTGGGAAAGCATCTACATCTGCGAATTCTTTAAATAGAATAGCTTTTCCTTCCATAACAGGAAGACTTGCATGAGGGCCAATATTACCTAAACCAAGTACTGCACTCCCGTCAGTAACTATCGCAATGAGATTTCCTTTTGATGTATATTTATAGATATCATTTGGGTTATCCTTTATTTTTAAACAAGGTTCTGCGACTCCTGGGCTATAAGCTAAAGACAAATCATCACTATTCTTTACTCTTACCTTAGAAATAACAGTTATTTTACCAGTATTCTTTTCATGAAGATCTAAACTTCTCTTTTTAATATCGCTTTCCATTAGATTTTTGCCTCAAAGATACTATTTCCATAGATATCATAGGCAACAAAGCATGGAAAATCAACAACTTCTAATTTGTAAACGGCTTCAGCACCTAAATCTTCATACATGATAACTTCGCTATTCTTAATTTTACTACTTAGTAGCGCACCAGCACCACCTGTAGCTATTAAGTATACTGAATTATTTTTTATCATTTCCATTCTAAACTCTTCACTTCTATTTCCTTTACCTATCATCAGTTTTAAACCTTTTTCCATAAGTGGAACCGCTAATTTATCCATTCTATAACTAGATGTGGGTCCGCTTGCTCCAATTGCGAATCCATCTCTTTTTGGAGTAGGTCCAACATAATATATAATACTTCCGTAAATTTCAAACTTCATGTTTTTCTCATTTATTAATCTTGAATGCGCTTGGTCTCTTGCGGTAAAAATTGTTCCAGTAATTAATACTTTATCTCCGACTTTAAGTAGTTTTATATCTTTATCTTCTATTGGTGTATTAAGTTTTATCATAATATCACCTCTTTATGTCTAGAAGAATGACATTGGATATTTATCGCTACAGGAAGGCTTGCGATATGCATTGGGAAGTAATTAATTTTCACTGCTAAACAAGTTGTAACTCCACCTACGCCCATTGGTCCAACACCAAGTTTATTAATTTCATTAAATAAATCATTTTCTAATTGCTTAATTGTTTCATCATTATTAGAATCGTCTAAATCTCTAAAAAGAGCTTCTTTTGCTAAAAGAGCACTTTTTTCAAAGTTACCACCAATTCCAATTCCAACAATTAAAGGTGGGCAAGGTCTACCCCCAGCATTAAAAATTGTATCAAGAACTAATTTCTTAACTCCATTAATACCTTCAGTTGGTGTTAGCATTGTAACTTTACTCATATTTTCACTACCGCCACCTTTTGCAGCGATTTTCATAATAATTTTATCACCTGGGATAATTTTTGTATGAATTATTGCTGGAGTATTATCTAAGGTATTTGTTCTATTAAAAGGATGATTTACAATTGATTTACGAAGATATCCCTCGTTATAACCTTGTTTTACACCTTCATTAATAGCTTCATAAATGTCTCCATTAAAAGTTACTTGGCTCCCAATTTCTAAGAAAACAACTACAACACCAGTATCTTGGCATAATGGAATATTACCTTCCTTTGCAATTTCTTGGTTTTCAAGGATGTCATCTAAAATTGATTTTGATAAATCTTTTGTTTCTCTTTCTTTAGCTTTTCTAATCAGAGAAACAAGAGAACCATCCAATTTGTAGTTAATTTCTATCACAGTTTCTTTAATTAGTTTTGTAATATCATTTAAATTGATTAAACGCATTGTTTTCACCTTCTTTATCTCAAATCAATTATAACACAATTGTAGATATAATATATATTACAAAAATTATTTAATATATATAAAAAAAGAAATATTTTACTTGATTATCTAAAAGTAGTTTGATATAATTTGATAGCAATTAAAACTTACTATGGGAAACCATGGCGGAAGGAGCTTTACGATGAAAAAAGGAATACATCCAGAATACCAAACTGTTTCAATTACTTGCACAACTTGTGGAAACGTATTTGAGGGCGGAAGTACAAAAAAAGAACTACGTGTAGATACATGTTCAAATTGTCACCCTTTCTATACAGGAGAACAAAAATTTGGTGCAGCAACAGGTCGTGTTGAGAGATTCAATAGACGTTACAAAGTAAATAAAAAATAGAACTTAAATAATAGAAGTCACTTAGGTGACTTTTTTATTTACAATAAAAAACCCAAATTAAGAAATTTGGGTTTTCTTTTATTATTTATAGAATTTTCTTGGTTTATATTTC
>JAOZRX010000008.1 GCA_029939945.1 Candidatus Izemoplasma sp.
ACAAATGATTTAGCAGTGAATGCTTTAAAAGCAATGGAAGGTAGAAATGCTGTTTTATTAGCTAACCATGGTATTAACTGTGCAGGTGGTAATATGATGACTGCATTTGCCAATACTGAACAATTAGAATTTGTCTGCGAATGTTATATCAGAGCTAGATCAGCTGGAACACCTGTAATTATTTCAGACCATTTCATGGATGAGATGTTAGAAAAAGCATCAGGATATGGTCAAAAAGTAGAAAAAAAGTAGAAGGTGAATTATTATGATTCCTTATTTAAGAAGAAAAAAATTAATTGAATATATAGAAAGAAAAGAAATTGCATATATAAGTAATTTAGCAAAACATGCAAACACTTCTGAAGCAACTATAAGAAGAGATTTAAAATCACTAGAAGAAGAAGGAATAATTGAAATTCTTCAAGGTGGTGCTGCTAAATTCATTGAAAACGAAGGTGTAAAAACAGCAAACGAAAGAATGGACTATAAAAAGGAAGAAAAAAGCAAGTTAGGTGCCTATGGAGCCACTCTTGTCTCTCATGGAGAATTTATTTTTATTGGTCCTGGAACAACTGAGAACTGGATGATAAAGCATTTAGTTGGGAAAGAAGTTACTGTTGTTACAAATGGTATTATTCACATTGAGAAGTTATTAAACCATGGTATCGATGTAATTCTTGTTGGTGGGAAGCTTAACAGAAAAAATTGGTTTGTTTCTTGTGAAATTGCAATGAATCAAATAGAAGATATGAATTTCGATAAATGTTTTTTAGGCGGGTTGGGTATTTCTGAAGAAAAAGGAGTCTCAACTTCTACTAGTTCACTGGCAAACTTTAATAAAAAAATAATGAAGAGATCTAAGAAGAATATTCTTCTTGTTGATTCAACTAAATTAGGAAAAATCTCTAGATATTCATTTGGTGAAATTGACGAGTTTGATAGAATTCTTTGTATAGGTGATGTTTACTCTAAATTAGAAAATAAAGAGAATGTGACAAATATTGAACCAAATTACAAAAATTCTTAATAAGTGACTGAAAACTGCAAAAATATGAAATAATTTGACAATTAAAAAAATAAAAATAAAAGGAGAAAGAAATGAAAAAATTATTAGGTATTTTAAGTGTTGTGTTTGTAGTAGTTTTATTAGTGGGTTGTGGAGGATCTGATGATTCAGACACGAAAAGAATCGCATTTATTACAGATCCTGTAGGAACAAATCCGTTCCTAACTCAAGCAACTGAAAAGTTAGAAGAGATTTATAACGCAGGGACTTACGACATGGAGTATTCAATTATGGAATCTCAAGATTCTGGTGCATGGCTAGATAATGTTAGAGCTGCAGTAGAAGAGGATTATGATCTCATAATTGCAATTGGATGGCAAGCATGGGATCCAATGAATGAAATCGCAGATCAATATCCAGATGCAGCTGAGTATGTTTGTATTGATACTGACTGTGCAAATGACAACATTAAATCAATTACATTTAATGCTGCAGAAGGTGCTTATTTAATTGGTGCTATGGCTGCATTAGTAGTTGACGAATTAGGTTTTCCTGAAGGTCCAATTGGTGCAGTTCATGCGAATCCAGGACAAGGTTCATTCCCTTGGAGATTTGGTCTTATGGAAGGTGCTCATTACATTAATTCTGATTTAGAAATGGATGACTTTATCTTTAACTATACTAGTTCATATTCAGATGCTGCATTAGCAAAAGAATTGGCTTTAGGTCAATATGCTCAAGGTGCAAGATTTATTAATGGTGCTTCAGCAGTTGCTGACTTCGGTACATTTGAAGCTGCATTAGAAAAAGGATTCTATACATCAGGGCAAGATGCTGATAGAACTAATCCTGACAATCCTTATATCTTAAGTACACAAGTTAAATATACTGGTGTTGTAACAGAAAATATCGTTGATGAATTCTTTTCTGAAACTGGAATCATTACAGGTCATACTGAATTAGGACTTGCTGATGATGTTGTTGGTGCTATTTACATTACAGATGATGGAACCAATCCTAGAAACTCTGCCATTTTAACAGACGAAATGATCGTTATCTTAAGAGAATTAGCTGAAAAAATTAGAAGTGGTGAACTCGTTGTAACAGTACCATTAGAAGAAGACTATATTTTTGGAGAATAACTAAAACAAGAAAATTAGAAAGTCAAATGATATTATCTTATTTCATTTGGCTTTCAATATTTGTGGAGGAATACTATGTTCTTAAGAATGGAAAATATATACAAGAAGTATGGGAGTTTGTATGCAAATAAAGATGTAGGATTAACTTTGAAAAAAGGTGAAATCTTAGCTTTAGTAGGAGAAAATGGAGCTGGGAAGACAACGATAATGAAAGTTCTTTATGGATTAGTAAAACCTGATTCTGGAGATATATTTATTAATGACAAAAAAGTAGATATCACCAATCCTAGAGCAGCAATAAAACATGGGATTGGTATGGTTCAACAACATTTTATGTTGTTTGATGAATTTACCGTTATGGAAAATATAGTGTACGGAAGAGAACCTAGAGGAAAATTATTTTTTGATGTTAAGAAAGCAAAACAAGATGTAATTAATCTTGGAAAAAAATATGAATTACCACTTGATCCAGATAGAGGTTTAAATGGAATGCCTGTTGGATTGAAGCAAAGAGTTGAAATATTGAAAGTACTTTATCAAGATACTGATATTATCATTTTTGATGAACCAACAGCGGTTTTAACTCCACAAGAGGTAACTGAGTTACTTAAAACAATGAAATCACTTGCTGCAATAGGAAAAAGCATAATTCTTATTACCCATAAATTGAATGAAGTTATGGAAGTTGCTGATAGAGCATTAGTTATGCGTGAAGGTGAGAAAGTTGGAGATGTGCTAGTTAAAGATACTTCAATTAAAGAACTATCGTATTTAATGGTTGGACGCCATATTCCTAATAGAAAAGTTCCAAAAGTTAAAGTAGGACAAACTGTTTTTGAGACTAAAAATCTTAGTATTGTCAAAAAAGATGTGGCAATTTTAGATGACGTAAGTATTAATGTTAAACGAGGAGAGATTGTCGGAATAGCAGGAGTATCTGGTAACGGACAATCAGAATTAGTTGAGGCTGTATTTGGGTTGAAAAAGAGTACCAGTGGAAACGTGATAATAAATGGAGTAGATGTCACTAATACAACTATTCATAATGTTAGAGACAACGGAGTTGCTTTAGTACCTGAAGATAGAAATATACATGGTTCTGCGGCAATGGCAACTTTAACTGAAAACTCGATAATGGGATACTATCATCTTGATGGATTTTCAAAATACGGTGTTATTGACTATAAAGCTTCAGAAGAATTTACTAAAGAATTAATTAATGAATTTGATGTTGCATCAAGTTCTACTAAACAATTGATGAATTCTCTTTCTGGTGGGAATGTACAAAAGCTTATTCTAGCTAGAGAAATAAATCATAAAAGTCCATTTCTAATAGTCGCTGAGCCAACAAGAGGTGTTGATATTGGAGCAATGGAGTTTATTCATAAAGAATTAATTCAAAAAAGAACTAACGGAGATGGAGTATTATTAATATCTTCTGAATTGACTGAAATATTAGATTTATCTGATCGAATTTACGTTATATTTGAGGGCCAAATAAAAGGTGAATTTACTAGAGAAAATGCAACAAAAGAAGAAATAGGATTCTTAATGTTAGGAGGTAATTCAATTGAATAAATACTATAAGAAAACTCTTAACTTACTAGAACCTTTAAAGCAACCTGCAATGGCTATTGGATTTGCCTTCATTGTTGGTGCGATTGTAATGCTTTTTACAGGTGCTAACCCAATAGAAGTATATGGAATTATGTTTAAAGGAGCTTTTAGTAGTCAGTTTTATCTTTCAGCTACATTTGCAAAGGCTACACCAATTATTCTTACTGGATTAGGTGCCTCAGTAGCATGGAGAGCAAATTGTTTCGCAATTGGTGGAGAAGGTCAAATGATTTTTGGTGCATTAACAGCAGCATTAATAGCAATATATTTACCTGGACCATTATGGATTAGAATAATCATTTCAATGATAGGTGGAGTTGCTGTAGGTGGCGGAATGTCACTATTTTCAGCATATTTATTTGATAAACTTCAAATGTCATTGTCAATATCAACATTGATGATGAATTATTCTTCAAAGTTTCTAGCAATGGGACTAGTTGTAATGTTCTTTTTAGATACAACATCAACTGGAGGAATGCTTAAACAAACCAAACAAATTCCTGAAGGAATGAGGTTTCCAAGAGTAAATGCAGATTATGCTTTAACAATAGGATTCTTTATAGCCGTTATTATTGTATTATTAGTTTGGTTTTTACTGAATAAGACTAAATATGGATATGAGTCAAAAATGACTGGATATAATCCAGAATTTTCTAGATTCGGAGGAATAAATGCAAAGAGAATAATGTACTTATCACTATTTATTAGTGGTGTATTAAGTGCTTTTGCAGGAGTGTCTGAAGTATACGGAACGTATTTTAGATACGTATCGGGTTCTTTGGTTAGTGGTGGTACAGCATGGATTGGATTAAATGCAGCATTAATCTCTGCTTATAACCCAATTGGAGTATTAATATCTTCTATAATCTTAGCGAGTATCCAAACTGGTGGAACTGCAATTTCAAGATTTACTGATGTTCCTCTTGAAATTTCACAAATTTTACAAGGGTGTATTACTCTATTTATTTCTGCGAAGATTATAATAAAATGGAGAAGAAAGAAAAAGTTAATAAAAGTTGTAGAAGAAGGAGGAAACTAATATGATAATGGCAATGGTAATCGATATTGAGTTTATTGCACATATTTTAAATTCTACATTTAGATTAATGACACCAATTTTATTTGTTGCATTAGGATCAGCCTTGTGTAATAGAGTGTTTATATTTAATATTGGACTTGAGGGTATGATGTTAACTGGTGCATTCTTTGCAATAGTTGCAAATTATTACACTCACAGTGTGATTATTTCATTATTAGCTGCAATGTTTTCAGCAGGATTAGTTGCTTGGGTTGCAGGAATATTCATGGTTAAATTTAAAGGTGCAATGTTAGTAGTAGGAATTTCAGTTAACATTTTAATGTTAGGTGCAACCACCTTCTTAATGCAAATTATATTCGGAGTTAAAGGAGCATTTGTTGATACTTCATTAGTTTCGATTCCTAAAGTAAATGTAGAATTCTTAAGAAATGTTCCATTTTTCTACACGTTGTTAGGTTCATTAACTTATTTAGATTATTTTGCAGTAGTTTTAGCTGTAATTCTTTATTACTATATGTTTAGAACCGTATCAGGATTTAGATTACGTTCAATAGGATTTAATAAAGAAGCTGCAAATAGTATCGGTATCAATGCTGATCGAATTCAAATTGGAGCAATAACTTTCTCAGGAATTTTATCAGGTTTAGGAGGAGCATTGCTGTCAATGGGTGCTGTTACAATGTTTATTCAAAACATTACTTCAGGACGAGGATTTATGGCTATGGCAGCTGGAGCACTAGGGTCAGCTCATCCAATTGGAGTTGTATTTGCAAGTACATTCTTTGGACTAGCTCAAACATTGAGCAACATATTTGATACACAAATAATTAGTAGTGAATTTATGAAGGCAATACCATACTTAGCTACGATAGTAGCACTAGGTATATTTAATTATACAAAAATTAAAAGAGGCGGTAGAATTAATAATATATAGAATTAATATGTATATTATTTGTGGAGGTAAAAATGAAAATACTATTTGAGAAAGCAGATATCCTTTTTGGAGATAATTTAGATGTTATTTTTAATGGGTATTTAGGAATTCAAGATGATAAGATTATTTATGTAGGTGAGGATAAACCTACACAAAAGTATGATGTAGTAAAAGACATGAGTGACAAATTGTTAATGCCTGGACTATTCAATAGTCATTCGCATGCTGCAATGACACTACTTAGAGGCGTTGGAACTGGATTTCCGTTACAAGAATGGTTGTTTGATAATGTAATACCTATTGAAGATAAACTTGTACCAAATGATATTAGAGTTGGAAATCAATTAGCAATTATGGAAATGATTTCGACTGGTACAGTTTCATTCTCTGATATGTATGTTTATCCTGTTGAACAAATAAAAGCAGTGATGGATGCAAAAATGAAGATTAATATATGTCGCCCAATTCTAGCTTTTACTCCAGAGGATTTTCCAGAGAAGAATGAACGATTTATCGAGTCACTATGGCTGTATGATAACTATCATAATCATGATGATGGTCGCATAAGAATTGATCTTGGGATTCATGCTGAATATACTTCAACAGAAGATTCTGTAAGGGCGTATGCAGTTGAAGCAAAGAAGAGAAATGCAAATATACATGTTCATGTTTCTGAGACAATAAAAGAACACAATGAGTGTAAGGAAAAATATGGTAAAACACCTACTAAATGGTTAAAAGATTTAGGCATCTTAGAAACACAGAGTCAGTTTGCTCATGGTGTATGTTTAGAAGATGAAGATTTAAATATTATAAAAGAAAAAGGAATTACAATCGTACATAATCCAAGTAGCAATATGAAACTTGGAAGTGGATTTGCTAGAATAAGTAAAATGCATGATATGGGTATCAATGTATCTTTAGGAACTGATGGAGCTGCATCAAACAATAATCTAAATATGTTTGAGGAAATGCATTTAGCTGCCATTATTCATAAAGGAAATCAAAATGATCCTACAATTCTACCCTCAAAAACTGTAATCAAGATGGCTACAGTAAATGGAGCTAGAATGCAAGGGAGATTGGATACCGGTGTTATTAAAACAGGATTCAAAGCTGATATTATTGCAATTGATTTTAATAAACCACATTTAATTCCAAACATAAATTATTTAGATTCAATTATTTACTCCGCTCAAGGGTCAGATGTTTGTATGACAATGATAGATGGCTTTATAGTATATGAAGATGGAAAATTCAAAACAATTGACGAAGAACAAACTTACAATGAAGTAAGAGAAATTACGGAAAGATTATATGAGGTGTATGATGGAAAGAAAAGATAAAGGACTTGCATTTTTATTACGATATGAAAATGTTGCATGGTATGAAAACGGTGAGGTAAGAATATTAGATAGAAGAGTTTATCCAACAAAAATATCATTTGTAACTTGTAAAACACATTTAGAAGTTAAACAGGCTATAACGGATATGGTAACGCAAAGCGCTGGACCATATACTGCTGCAACTATGGGTGTTGCTTTGGCAGCTTACGAATGTAGAGATTTATCTAAGAATGAGCAAAAAGCATATATACAAAAAGCTGCAGATTCGATTTCACTTGCTAGACCTACTACTGTTGTTAGAATGAAAAAATTATGTAATAGATCAGCAAAAATTGCATTTCAAGCTATTGATGATGGAGTAGACGTATCTCAAGCAGTTGTAGATAATTCAGTTAACTTCAATAATCTTAGATATGCAAAAATGGAAAAGGCTGCTGAGTATTTAGTAGATATGTTTCCCAAAAAAGGAAAAGTAATGACACAATGCTATGGTGAGACAATTGTTGGAATGATGTGTAAAATTGTTAAAAAGAGAAATTTAGATATTAAATTCTTTGTTCCTGAAACTAGACCATATTTCCAAGGAGCAAAACTTACAGCTAGTGTCATATCTGAAATGGGATTTGACACAACCTTGATTACCGATAATATGGTTGCATTTGTTATGCAACAAGAAAAAATTGACTTAATTACTTCAGCAGCTGATGCCATCTGTCTTGATGGTCATGTATGTAACAAGATAGGTACATTTCAATATGCAATAGTTGCAAAAAGTATGGGAATTCCATATTTTGCAACTGGAGGTCCTGATAAAGGACATCCAACTGTAGATACTATTGAAATTGAAATGAGAGATCCAGAATACGTTTTGCAAGCAATGGGTGTTAGGACAGCAAGAGAAGGTGTAAAAGGATACTATCCTTCATTTGATATAACTCCTCCACACTTGGTATCTGGTATTGTTACTGATAAAGGGATTTTCTCACCATATGATTTAGAAAGATATTTTGAGTTTTCTGATGACGGTGTAGTTGCATAGTTTGTAAATATATAGATCTTCTCGCATCACCATGATTTGGAGATGCTTAAGATATAATGCTAATTGATTTTTTTTGTTTACCCTTCGAAAAAGAAATGAGATAATTCTCATTTCTTTTTTTTGATTCTTATATGAATATGAAAAAGGACAAAATTAATTGTCCTATAATTGTCCTATAATTGTCTTATATGTTTGTTAGATGATGCTAGTAAACCAGTAACAAAGATTGAAACTGCAGCAATATAGAAAATAACCATAATACCAAAGTTATCTATTACTACTCCAGCAAGACCTATAGCTATTGGTGTTAATCCGTTTGATATTGTACCAATTACACTGGAAACACGACCTAGCATCTCTTTATTAACTGTTTTCATAACTGCTACATTGAATGGAATATTTACCATTCCATTGAATACTCCCATTATTAGGATTGAGACGGCACTAATAACTATAAATACCCAAAATGGAATTTGTCCACCAACTATAAAGTGAGTTCCTATAACGAAGACAGAAAACGATATGGCCATACCATATAATCCTTTAATAATTATCGGACTTACACGCTTTCTTTGAGCTACGGAACCCAAAACTATACTAGTAATGATTATACCAATTGGGTAAAACGAATTTAGTATTGAAAGATATATGGGTTCTTTTTCTAATTCAATCGCAAATAAATATGGCAATCCGTTAACAACAACCGGTGCTGTAAAGAAGTTTAATAATGATGCAACCACAACAAGCATAAGTATTGGTTTTAATTTTAATAGATAAAAGAATCCGTCTTTAATATCAACAACAATTGTTTTAAACGACATACTTACTTTCTCAAGTTGTGTTTTTAATTGAATAAACATCTCACTGAATCCAGACAATATAAAACTTACTCCATTTATAATGAATATCCACTCAATATCTAGAAAAGAGTATATAGCTCCACCAATTATTGAACCAAGAATCATGTATAATGCAAACATCCCTTGTGATAATGAACTAGATTGTTGTAATTGATTTTCCTGCAAAATATGAGGAGGTAAACTTCCTGCAGCTGGATTGAATAGTGCACCATTGATTCCTAAAATAATACTTGTAGAAAACAAAATGATAAGTGTTATTGTTAAACTAATTCCAGACAAAATAGCAAAACCAGCAATAACAACACTAATTCCTCTAATATAATCAGTCATCCATACCACTTTTACTTTGTCAAGTCTATCTACAATAGCTCCACCAAATGGTGCTAAGACGAAGTATACTAACCCACTAGTTGCTAGATATATCCCAGCCATTGTTGGTGTAGCTATTTCATATATATAATAACTTATAGCAAAATTATAAACATGAGAACCTAGGTTAGAAACAACACTACCTAGGAATAGTAGTAAATAATTCTTGTTTTTTAACACATTTTCACCCATTTTATATCCTCCAGAATTTACTTTACTGTGTACTGCACATTAGAATATTATCATATTATTGTGCGTTACACAATAACTATTTTCTTTTTTTTCAGTAATATACTTTTTATAACCCATTTCTTTCACTTATCTATATACAAAGAGACTATGATATACTAATTTTATCATAGTTTCTTTTTCACTAAATGGTTGCATTGTAACACTTTCCCTTTGGCTCTTTCCTTAATTATTATATTTCTTTATTGTGTCTTGAAATCAGTAATATTACTTGCAACAAAACAACAAAAATATAATCCAATTGGGATTAGTATAAACCATAATTCGATAGAACTAAACGCTAATAAGATAAAGACTGGACCAAAGATATAACTAATCATATCAAACAATTTGGCTTTTGCCTTATTTCTTATTTGAATCTTTCTTTCATCAAATTGTTCAATGACAATATCTTCAACAATTTCAGGATTCTTTTTAATTAATATCTTAGCTATTAAATCTCCACCAACGCCACCAAATACAATACAACCTACATCGATTAGTATATATGGTAAAGTAATTAATACTCCATCACAATCTTGATTGATTATTAAAAATATTAAGCCTATAACTATAGCAATAATTCCAAAACATAAAGTTAATTATTTCATTTTTTCTGATTCAAACATCTTTTTCCTTCTCCTCATAAATGAATATATCCTCAACATCAACACTGATGAACAAAGAAATTTTAAAAGCTAAAAGAATTGAAGGATTGTATCTCCCATTCTCTAAAGATCCTATTGTTTGTCTTGATACCTTTAATGCTTTTTCTAATTCCTCTTGTCGTATATTGTGATTCTTTCAAATTTCCTCTAAATTGTTTTTCAATATAGCATCTCCTTGGAAAGCTAACTTTCCATTTTTATATAAATAGTGTAAAATAACTTAACTTCCTTGTACTTTTTCATTAATTCAATATGTAATAGCAACAATAATGAAGTATGTTATAATATTTAATGAATAAATAAGGTGGTGAATTTCATGATTGAATGCAATGTTAATAATATATCTAAATCCTTTGGCGCAGATTTAATATTTGAAAATATCTCATTTGATATAAAAACAAATGAAAGAATTGGGCTTGTTGGACCAAATGGTTGTGGAAAAACTACAATAATGAAAATATTAATTGGCGATGAATATGTTCAAAAAGGTAATACTTCATTTAAAAAAGGAACTAAGATTGGATATCTAGATCAAATTCCAGACTTTAGTGATGAGATAATTGTTATTGAAATATTGAAAAATGCTTTTAAAGAATTATTCAAATTGAAAAATGAAATTGATACTTTAACAAATTCATTTAGTAATTTAAATGAAGATGAACTTGAAGTTTCATTAAAAAGATATAGCTCAATGATTGAAAAATATGAATCACTTGATGGATATTTAATAGAAACCAATATAAAAAAAGTTTGTTCTGGGCTTAAGATAAATGATAGCATGAAACAAATGAGTTTTAATCTACTTAGTGGAGGAGAAAAAACAAGAGTTATGCTTGCTAAAATCCTTCTAGAAAAACCTTCAATCTTAATGTTAGATGAACCATCAAATCATTTAGATTTGGAGTCAATTGAGTGGCTTGAAAGTTACCTAAAAGATTATGATGGAGCTGTTTTAATTATTTCTCATGATAGATATTTTTTAGATAATGTATGTAAGAAAATAATTGAATTAACATTTAATAAAGCCCATGTTTATCATGGAAACTACAGTTACTATGTTATTGAAAAAGAAAGAAGATTTTTACTTGAACTAAAAGTATATTTAGCTCAAGAGAGAAAGATAAAGAGGATGGAAGACCAGATAGAAAGATATCGTATGTGGGGAAGAATGCGTGATAGTGACAAAATGTTTAAACGTGCTAAGGAACTAGAAAGAAGATTAAGCAAAATTGAAAAACTAGATAAACCTAAATACGAAAATGCTAAAATGAAAGTTAGTAATATTAATATCTCGAGAAGTGGAAAAAGAGTTTTAACTGCTAATAATATTGATAAGAGCTTTGAGGATTTAGTCTTATTAATTGATACTGAAATTGATTTGATATATCAAGACAGATTAGCTGTCTTAGGAAAAAACGGATCGGGTAAATCAACTTTTATTAAGATATTATTAGAGGATTATGATTTAGAAGAACCAATATATAAATGGGGAAGCAAAGTTAAAATTGGTTATTTAGCTCAAGAAGTAAAATTTAAAGATGATTCTTTAAATGTCTTACAATATTTTATGAAAGAACACGGAGTTAATCAAAGTAGAGCTAGAAGCGAATTAGCAAAAGCTTTATTTATTAGAGATGATGTATTTAAATTAATAAGAAATTTAAGTGGTGGAGAGAAAAGCAAACTTAAGTTATGTTCTTTAACTTTCAATAAAGTAAATTTAATGATTTTAGATGAACCTACAAATCACTTAGATATAGATTCAAGAGAAATATTAGAGGAGTTATTATTAGAATTTTCAGGAACAATACTCTTTGTTTCTCATGATAGATATTTTATTAAGAAAATTGCTAATCGTGTTGGAGAAATAAGTGATTTTCATATTAAGTATTATGAAGGCGATTACGATTATTACAGATACATAAAAAAAAGAATGTGAACACTCCCACCACTTAATTTAATAAATCAATTTAAAGTGGTGGGAGTGTTCACATTGGGTTACTTAGGATGAAAAAAACTCTTTACATAAGATAATTTAAGTGATAAACTATGTTTAAAAGTGCTAATTGATTAAGATTTCAACTTGTAATTATCTATTTCAAGAAACTCTTGGATAAGAACATGGGTAAGACCTAAAACATTGGTTTTTGATTTAAAACTTGATGTTGTTAATACTTCCAAATTCATTATTTTCGATCTTAATTTGTTCTTAATTTGTGATATGCTTTCAGGTTTATTCTCGACAATCAAGCTGTTAATAACTATTGTTTGAGGATTTAGTAATTGAGATATATTGTTGATTGTTATGCTTAAGTAATCAATGAATTGCTGATAGATTTTGTTTGCATGAACTTCTTTTGATTTTAATCTAGAAATGAATTCTGTTATGCTAACTTTTTCATTAGTTAGTTCATAATAATTTTGTATTATTGCTATATCGGATATATATTTTTCAAGACAACCATTATTTCCACAAACACATTCCTTACCGTTTGGGATTAAAATAGTATGACCTATTTCACCAGCAAATCCATCTTCACCTGTGTATAGTTTGTTATCTATTATGATACCCATCCCTACACCAATACCGATATTCAGAGATACTAGATTTTTCTGGTTAGCATATATAATGTTTTCACCTAGTGCAGAAATATTTGCTTCATTCTCTACATATGTTTTTATACCAGTATAGTCTTCAATTATTTTCTTTAATTCAATATCTTTCCACGATGAAAATGGAGTATATATAATCTTTTTAGTTTTTGATAGAATTCCATAAACTCCAATACCTATACCTATAACACCATATACAGAATCATAGGTATTTGATTTCAATTCATCTATTGTTTCTAATAAAGATGTTAAATAGGAACTAAATTCTGGATTATCTATTGGTTTGTTTATTTCAAATAGAATTTCACCAAATAGATTTGTAATAACACCATAAATCAAATTGGTTTGTAAATCTAGACTAAGAATTCTACCTGCTCTTTTATTAAGGGCTATTGCATTAGCACTACGACCACTAGTTTTAATTTTCTTGTCGAGTTCAATAACGATACTCTTGTCAATTAAAACTTGGATAATAGAAGAAACCGTTGCTTTATTGAGAGTTGTAATTCTTGACAACTCAATTCTAGATGTTTCTTTTAATTCAACTAGTTTCTCAATTACTAGATTAGTATTAGTTTGTTTAACTAATTGTGAGTTTGCAGTTTTCATAGTACCACCCTTTCAAGTTCATAAAAATTATATAACAAAAAAAGTTGATTAGCAATCAACTAATCATAATTAAAAATAAAGGAGAATGTACATGAAATATTTTGATAAGATAGACAAAATAAAATATGAAGGTTCAAAAAGTTCGAATCCTTTTGCCTTCAAGTATTACAATTCTAACGAATTAATATTTGGTAAGAAGATGAAAGATCATCTTAAATTTTCAATGGCATATTGGCACACAATGACAGGAAAAGGTGTAGATCCATTTGGTGCTGAAACAATGGAAAGACCTTGGGATGATGAACAAGATGAAATGGAAAAAGCTAAAATTAGAGTTAAAGTAGCTTTTGAATTCATGGAAAAATTAGGGTTAGAATACTTTGCATTCCATGACAGAGACATTGCACCAGAAGGTGAAACTCTTTCTGAAAGTAATAAGAACCTTGATGTAATTGTTGATTTGATTGAAAAAGAAATGAAGCGAACAGGGATAAAATTACTTTGGGGTACTGCAAACTTATTTTATAATAAGAGATTTGTTAATGGAGCAAGTACAAGTCCAAATGCAGATATCTTTGCATTTAGTGCTGCACAAGTTAAAAAAGCAATGGAAATAACTAAGAGATTAAATGGTGCTGGATATACTTTTTGGGGCGGAAGAGAAGGATATGAAACTCTTTTAAATACTGACATGAAATTAGAACAAGATAATTTTGCAAGATTTTTAAAAATGGCAGTAGTTTACGCAAAAGAAATTGGTTTTGAAGGACAATTTTATATTGAACCAAAACCAAAAGAACCTACAAAGCATCAATATGATTATGATAGTGCAACAGTAATTTCTTTTCTAAGAAAACATGGATTAGATAAGGACTTTAAACTTAATATTGAAACGAATCACGCTACACTTGCTATGCATACTATGAATCATGAAATTAGATTAGCTGCTGATAATGATATGCTTGGAAGTGTTGATGCAAATCAAGGAGATTTATTACTTGGATGGGATACAGATCAATTTCCTACAAATGTTTATGACACTACATTAACAATGTATGAAGTATTAAGAGCTGGTGGACTTAAATCAGGTGGATTAAACTTTGATGCTAAAGTAAAAAGAAGTTCTTTCACAAAAAACGATTTACTTATAGCTCATATTGCAGGTATGGATGCATATGCTGCAGGACTTAGAATTGCAAGTAAGTTATTAGAAGATGGAGTATTTGAAAATAATCTTAAAGATAGATACCGTTCTTATAATGAAGGCATTGGAAAACAAATAGTTTCTAAAGAAGTTGGATTTAAGGAATTAGAAGAATATGTGATGAATAAAAAAGAGTTAGAAAAAAACGAATCAGGGAAACAAGAACTTTTAGAAGCAATATTAAATCAATACATAATAGGATAATTAAACTATTAAATAATAATTTTACATCCTCTACAAAAAACACTATATGTTTAAAGCTAATAGTGTTTTTTAATAGAATTAAAAAGAAATACAAAATATTGTGTTATTTTTAACAGAGTGATATACTTATATCGATTGGAGACGTGATTGTATGGCTGAATTATACAAACTACTTCTTGTAGATGATGAAGATGATGTTAGAGGTAGAATTTCATCTAGAATCCATTCTGATAGCGGATTTCAAGTTGTTGGAAAAGCCGGGAACGGCTATGATGCTCTTGAATTAATTGAAAAATTGTGTCCTGACATAGTTCTAACAGACATAAAAATGCCATATATTGATGGTATCGAACTTGCTAAGATTATTAGAAGAGATTATCCAATGACAAGAGTTGCTTTTATCTCAGGGTATGATGAATTCGATTATGCTAAACAAGCTATCGATTTAAATGTTCTAAGTTACCTTATGAAACCAGTTACTTCTTCAGATATGGAGTTGTTTTTAAGCAAAGTTAAAAAACAACTAGATACAGAAAGAGAAGAATTGAAAAATATTTCTTCAATCAAAGAAAAATATAACGATATTCTCCCAATTATTGGAGATAGTTTTTTAAGTTCTTTGTTACACTCAAGTGATTTAAATGCAGCAGATATTGATAAGTTATCAGTTTATGGGATTAATCTTGGGAAAAGCAAATTTATTACCTGTCTTATCGATTTGGATAAGAACTTAGATTTCAACATCCTAGATATTGAAAAATCTAAGGTTAAAATAATTGAGATTTTGAAGACGAAATTTAATAATTATAAATTAAAGCATATATTAGTAATTTCAGATGGAATTGTGATGATTATCAACTTAACTGGAAGTGGAATTAAGGAGATTGATAGAATCCTTTTTGAAGTATTAAAAGCATCTGAAGAGTATTTAAAAATAGATATAAAAATTGGAGTATCAAGAATATTTAATGAATTAAATAGATTGCCCAGATCATTTAAAGAAGCAAAAAAATCTCTTGGATATAGTCGTTTTATGAATCTGACTAGAATTGTTTATGCAAGTGAGTTTGTAGATATTAGAAGTAATGGTGCAATTATATCAGGTGAAGATTTAAGCAGTCTTGACAATATAATAAGATATGGAACAGAAGACGCCATTATTGAATATTTAGAGAAAATAAGATTAAAACTGACAAATAATAGTAGTGATTTCCTTGTTAATAGAGAATTTATTATGATAAGCTTTGCGAATCTATTAATGAATTTATCTGGAAGTGTTAAGAATAATTTAATGGAAGAACTTGAAGCATACCATACAGTTGAAGAATTGATAGAGTATGTAAAAAAACAAATCTTTGATTACAGAAATTCAGATGCAAATATCCAATACTCTAAAACTGAAAAAATGCTTCAGAGTATATTGGAATATATAGATAACAATTATAGTGATCAATCTTTATCTCTTGAAAGAACGTGCGATGAGATGGATATCTCAGTTTCATATTTAAGCATGTTATTAAAAAAACAAAAAGGCATTACGTTTAATAAATATCTAGTGAAAACTAGGCTCGAAAAGGCTAAGGAACTATTGAAGTATACAAAACTAAAAGTTGTTGATGTTTCAAGAGAATGTGGATACAATGAAGTTTACTATTTTAGTCACAGTTTCAAAAAATTCACAGGAGTATCACCAAGAGAGTATCGTAAAAATGAAAATATTTAGAGAGTTTTCAATAAAACAGAATATCGTTATAGCCATGATGACTATTTCGATAATTGTAATTCTATTATCAAGTTTTGCATATTATTTCATTTTTAATAGTTCAATGAATGATATTGTTGAATCGAGTTCTAAAGAAATAAACAAACAAATAATCTTCAATTATGAAAATTACATTAATGATGTTTTAAATACAGCCAGACAAATCCAAAAAGATACTATCAGATATGATATTGCTACAAGCAAAAGCGAACTACAAGATATCTATAATAAAAGTGTAAAGGTGAATGAAAATACAATTTCCATTGTGCTACTAGGATTAGATGGAAATATAATTTTAAGTAGTGATAATGATGCAAGTCAGAATACTTATTTAGAAGAGAAAGATTGGTTTGAAAATGCACTTCTTGACTATTCAATATTTTATTTTTCCTCTCCACATACACAAAATGTATTTAGAGATGGTAGTTCTAAAGTTATTTCAGTTTCTAAAGTTATTAGTTATATAGTGAATGGAGAGAAGCGAAATGCAGTTTTATTGATAGATATTAGTACGGAGATGATTGTCGATTTATCAGATCATACTAATCTTGGTGAAGGTGGGCACATTGTCATATTGAATGATGATGATTCGCTTATTTATTCGTCAATTGCTTCTTGTTACAATGATACTTGTGAAAGTATTTCAATAGCAAAAGAGATAATTATTGGTGGTTCCTATGTAATTGTTGATGATATCAAAATGTATGCAAGTGTAAATACCTTAAATGCTACTAGATGGAGAATAGCCACTTTTTCAAATGTAGAAATTCTAAACAGCTCGAGAACAAACATGTTTATAATTTTATCTTTAATTATGATTGTTACTGTTTCGGTAGTATTTTACTTCGCTAATATAATTACTAGAAGAATCACATCTCCTTTAAATAAACTAAACAAACATATGTTAGAAATTCAAGAGAATGGTGAATTATATAGTCCTTTGAAAGTTGAGGGGCAAAAAGAAATAATATATTTATCCAAAGCTTTTAATAACATGATTGTGGAGATCAGGAGATTAATGGAAAGAGTCTTAAGGGAACAAAAAGAAAAAAGAAAAACTGAATTTATTGCGCTTCAAACACAAATAAATCCTCATTTTCTTTATAATACACTCGATTCAATTATATGGTTATCTGAAAACAAAATGAACGAGCAAGTTGTTGAAATGATTGTTGCTTTATCTAAATATTTTAGAACTAGTATTTCGCAAGGTAAAACTATAATTACTGCAGAAGAGGAACTTGAGCATGCAAGGAATTATTTGCTCATTCAAAAAATCAGGTACAGTAGTAAATTTGATTATGCATTTGAAATAGATGAAGAAATACTGAAAGTCAATGCAGTAAAATTGATTTTACAGCCATTAATTGAAAATGCTATTTACCACGGTATAAGTAGTGATGAAGATGGAATTATCATTATAAAAGCATATCAAAGTGATGGATTAATGGTGTTTGAAGTTGAAAATAACGGATATGGATTAACGGAATCGCAAATAGAGGATATATATTTAAATATGAAATCTAAAATTAAAAACACAAGTATTGGATTGAAGAATATATATCAAAGATTAAAACTCTATTATGGTGATACTGCAAATCTTGAGATTATTAGTGAATTAGATGAAAAGACAATTGTTAGGTTAACATATCCAATGAAAGCACAGGTGAAATAAATGAGGAAATGTATTATGATTCTTTTGATTTTTGTTTTTACAATTACTTTGAGTAGTTGTAAAAAAACTAACTATGAAATCCCATTTATTCTTTACGATGAAGAAGATCTCTTCATGATGAGCTTTAGAGACTCTATATTCTTACATAATTCGAGTGATATAACATTTAAAATGTATGATTCAACAAATTCTCAAATAATTCAAAATGAAATAATTAACGGAGTACTACTTGATTCTCCAAAGTTGATTATTGTAAACCCAGTTGATAGGCTTGGAGCTTACACTATAATTGAAAAATCAAAACTAACTGATACCCCAATAATATTTATTAATAGAGAACCATTAGCTGAAGACTTGTTATCTTGGGATAAAGTTTATTATGTTGGAGCGAAACCAGAACAATCCGCAATTTATCAAGCTGAACTTGTAATGGAATTATTTGGTAGTAACCCAAATAACTTGAATAATTACGACCTTAATGGTGATGGGAAAATCCAATGTATTATATTGAAAGGACAAGAGGGTCATCAAGATGCAGAAATTAGAACCGAAGCTGTAGTAAATGAAATGGAAGAAAATGGTTATGATTTAGAAATATTAAAGATTGAATCTGCAGACTTTAGAACTAGTGTTGCATTTGATGTAATGAACGAATTGTTACCAATTTATCGTGATCAAATTGAAGTGATTTTCTCAAATAATGACGCTATGGCAATTGGAGCTATAAATGCACTTAAGGAAGATGGGTTTTTCACAGATGATAACGAAGATGGAAAAGTCGATTCAAACATTGATAATTGGATACCTGTTGTAGGAATTGATGGTATTGCTGAAGCAATACAATTAATCGAAGATGGTTACTTATATGGAACAGTTATCAATGATTCGGAGTCTATGGCTAAAGCAGTTATAGAGCTTTCTAGTGCAATCTTTAACAATGAGGATCCTGAAACAATAAGCTATCCAATATTGTATGGAAAGTATATCTGGATAGATTATAAGAAGTATTCTTTACCCATATTTGAAGAATGAGATATATAAAGCGAAATTAGTATTTCGCTTTATTTTTTTTGAAATAGTAGAAAATCACAAATTAAATAGTAATATATCACATTTTTCATAAAACGCTTCCATGTTAAAATATACTTAGACATGATGTATTAATATTAAAAATACGATTTTACATGATTGAAATCGTATATTTATGAAATTTGATTTCAACTTATGCTCATTTATGAGTTGATTTAAAACTTTACAAACCTTAATTTAGGTGATAAACTATGGTTGAAAACGATCTCATTTAAATTGAAAAAGGAAAGCAAGAATTGTTGGAAATCAATATTACAACATATTCTTGAATAGGTGATATACATGTTTATCGGTATTGATTTAGGTACTTCCAGTGTGAAGTTAGTTCTAGTAACAAAAGAAGGTATTGTAAAAAGAACTGTATCCAAAAACTATGATTTAATAATCCCAAAACCTTCATGGAGTGAACAAAATCCTGATGATTGGTATTCAAGGACTTTAGAAGCATTAAGAGAATTAGTTATAGGTTTTGAGGAAAATATCCAGGGAATAAGTTTTTCTGGACAAATGCATGGACTAGTTCTTCTAGATAAAAACGATAATGTTCTTAGAAATGCAATATTATGGAATGATCAAAGAACTGTAAAAGAAGTAGATTATTTAAATAATGAAATTGGAATAGAAAAATTACTTGAGCAAACAGGTAATATTGCTTTAACTGGTCTTACTGCACCTAAATTATTATGGGTTAAAAGTAATGAGCCAAAGATATTTAAAAGAATTAGTAAAGTAATGTTGCCAAAAGATTACTTGATTTATAAATTGTCTGGAGAGTTTGCAAGTGATGTAACTGATTTATCTGGAACATTATATTTTGATTGTGAGAACAGAAAGTATAGTGAGTATATGCTTGAAATTCTTAGTCTAGATAAAAAGATGCTACCAAAAGTATATGAAAGTTATGAAGTTGTAGGTAGTTTAAAAAAAGAACTGCAAAAACTTTTAAATATAAAACAAAAAGTTAATGTAATTGCTGGTGGTGGAGATCAAGCCGTTGGCGCAGTAGGTGTTGGAATAGTAGGCGATGGTGAATGTAGTATTAGTCTTGGTACAAGTGGTGTTGTATTTGTATCGAGTGATAAGTTTAATATTGATAAAAAAAGTCATTTACAATCGTATGCTCATGCAAATGGAAAATATCATGTTATGGCAGTTATGCTTAACGCTGCAGGTGCTTTAAAATGGTGGAATGAAGATGTGTTTGATGATAATGATTATGATGATTTCTTCAAAAGAGTTTTTGAGACAGAGATTGAAGAATCACTATTCTTTCTACCATATTTATCTGGTGAAAGATCTCCTATCAATGATCCATACGCAAAAGGTGTATTGTTTGGACTAGGGAATCACCATAAGAAAGCTCAATTAGATAGAGCTATTGTTGAAGGTATTACATTTGCATTAAGAGATTCATTCGAACTGATTAAAGAACTCGGAGTTGACATATCAAGAGTTAGAATCACGGGTGGAGGATCAAAAAGCGATATCTGGGCACAAATGATTTCTGATATATTTAGTGTTGAAGTAATCAAAATTGATACAGAAGAAGGTCCTGCATTAGGTGCTGCAATCTTGGCAATGGTCGGAACAAATGAATATGAAAATGTAGAAGAAGCATGTGAAAAAATAATCAAGATAAGTAAAGTGTTTTATCCTAAATATAGAAACTCTAAATTGTACGATATGAAATATAGTAAATTTGTAAAAATATATCCTCAAATAAAGGAACTTTATAAAGATAAATAGCAATAATAACGAATATGTTTTTAGGAAATATCATCAATTCATATTTTAAAAAAAGGTTTACATTACTTAGTTCTAGTGTTAAACTAAGTAATAGATAAAAGATGATTATTTAAAAAGTTAGAGGCTGTATTGCTATCACTTTGATTATAATCTAGGGTAAGAAGAACTAAAACGATTAGAGGTGGTTTATTTGGACAATGATAATATACTCGTTATGAAATCGATAACCAAATTGTTTCCAGGAGTAAGAGCTCTTGATGAAGTTAATATACATGTTAAAAGAGGAGAAATTCATTTTATTGTTGGTGAAAACGGAGCAGGTAAATCAACTTTGATGAAGGTTCTAAGTGGGATATATCCTAATGGTAGTTTTGATGGAGATATACTTTTTGATGGAAGAATTAAACACTTCCATGGAATAAAGGATTCTGTTTCTGATGGGATAGTTATTATTAATCAAGAACTTGCATTGTTTCCGGATTTAACTGTATATGAGAATGTATTTGTCGGACACGAAGTTGTAAAACTTGGGAAAATAGTAGACTGGAGTAAAACTAAAGAGTTATCAAAGAAGTATTTAGATATGGTTGGATTAGATGTTGATATTTACAGATTGGCAGGTTCTTTAGGAGTTGGTAAACAACAACTAATAGAAATCGCAAAAGCATTGAGTCAAAATGTAAAATTGTTAATTTTAGATGAACCAACAGCTGCACTAAATGAAAACGATAGTGCAAACTTACTACAATTACTTGTTGAGTTAAAAAAAGAAGGTATCACTTCAATAATGATTTCACATAAATTAAAAGAAGTTGAAGCAATCGCTGACTCACTAACTGTTCTAAGAGATGGTAAAACAATCATCAGAATGGATAGAAAAGATATTAATGAACAGGAAATCATCAAGAACATGGTTGGTAGAGAAATAGAAGATATTTTCCCAAAAAGACCTGTATATAAAGGTGGGGAAGTTGTGCTTGAAACAGTGCATCTAAATTCTTTCGATACAGATTTAAACCGTTATATTGTCTCTGATGCTAATATTAAACTTCATAAAGGTGAAGTTGTAGGTATCTCTGGATTAATGGGAGCAGGAAGAACAGAACTTGCTCATAGCATCTTTGGTAATCCAAAGAATTATAAGATTTCAGGTAAGATTATTGCTTTTAATAAAGCGGTTAATCTTACTTCTCCAAAAGCAGCAATAGATCAAGGTATTGCTTATGTATCAGAAGATAGAAAAAAAGATGGATTAATCTTGCTTGAAACAATAAGTCAAAACATATGTATCGCTAATTTAAAGAAGATTTCAAAATTCGGGATTTTAAATTTCTTTAAACAAAATACTTATGCTGAAAAATATGTTAGGGATATAGATATAAGAACTCCATCCATATTACAACAAGTTAAAAACTTAAGTGGTGGAAACCAGCAAAAAGTACAGGTAAGCAAATGGTTATTCTCAGAACCAAAAATTTTAATACTCGATGAACCAACTAGAGGAATTGATGTTGGGGCAAAATATGAGATTTATACAATAATTAATAATTTAGTAGCGAAAGGGATGAGTATTCTTATTATTTCTTCTGAATTGCCTGAAATTTTAGGAATGTGTGATCGCATTTATGTAATTGCTGAAGGTATTCAAACAGCTGAGTTTGATATTAAAGACGCTACTGCAGAAAAAATTATGGAAAGTGCAACAATTTAGGTGAATACAATGAGTGAAAATGGAAAAACAAAAAGTTTTATGGAAAAACTTCCATGGTTAATTTATAAATATTTCTTAACATTAATTTCAATGTTGAGAACTAACATCCGTGATTACGGAATGTATATTGCTTTGAGTGTAATCTTTATCGCATTTGGTAGTATGACTGGTTGGGTATTCCTTGGACCAGTAAACTTTACAAATCTATTGAATCAAACAGCATATGTATCCGTATTAGCTGTAGGGATGACGCTAGTAATTGTAACAAGACAAATTGATTTATCTGTTGGTTACATTGGTGCATTTCTAGGAGCATACGTTGTAGTTGCTGTTGAAAACCAAGGACAATCTGTAGTAGTTGCACTACTTGGTGCATTAGTAATAACTGTTATAGTTGGTATAATAAAAGGTTTATTTATAGCAAAAATTAAAGTACCTGCATTCGTAGTTACATTAGCTGGTATGTTTATCTTTAAAGGATTTTTAATGCTTAAAACAAATAATAGATATATTCCTACTTCACATCCGTTTTTCCAAAAGATTGGGATTGGGTATTTAACAACATACGAAGTTGGTGGAGTAGATCTGATAACTCTTATTATTGGTGGAGTGTTATTATTAGTAGTAGTAATATCTGGAATTAGAGGAAGAAAGAAAAATGTAAAACTGGGTATTCCAAATGAAAAGATTGAGTTATTTATTACTAAATTAGTATTTATGTCAGCAGTTTTAACATATTTATCTTGGACTTTGGCTTCATTTAGAGGTATATCATATTTATTATTAATAACAGTAGTGGTAGTTGCGGTTTATCACTTTATGACAACTCAAACTACACTTGGACGTAGGATTTACGCTGTAGGTGGAAATCCTGATGCCGCTGAATTATCAGGTATTAGTGTTGAAAAAATATTAGTTATAGTTATGATTTCAATGGGTATATTAGCTTTAATATCAGGAGTAATGTATGCTTCAAGATTACAAAATACATCTCCTAACCATGGACCTTTTTGGGAGTTATATGCAATTGCAGCCGCTTTTATAGGAGGATGTAGTGCAGCAGGAGGTATTGGTAAAGTTGTCAATGCTGTAATTGGTTCTATCGTAATCATGTCACTTAAAAATGGAATGGCATTATCTGGTGTTAATGCGAATATTGAATCTATTATCTTAGGGTCTGTATTACTTCTTGCAGTTGTATTTGATATTTATACAAGAAATGTTAGACCAGTTGATTTAGTAGGAATGCATTATGCAAAAAAAGAATATGGAGACCAATTGAAGGAAGCTAAGATTAAATTAAAAGAAGCAAAATTAGAATTTATGCAAGCTAAGAAAGAACAAAAAGAAGATGTACTAGAGTATGAATATAAAGTAACAAACGCTCAAGGAGCATATAATAAATTAAATGAAAAAATTAGAATAGCAAAAGA
Organism: Candidatus Izemoplasma sp.; assembly: GCA_029939945.1. Taxonomy (GTDB): domain Bacteria; phylum Bacillota_I; class Bacilli_A; order Izemoplasmatales; family Izemoplasmataceae; genus JAFGXW01. Next base: position 24,295 of record JAOZRX010000008.1, read on the forward strand.
AGAAGATTTTATTAAAGCATAACTTAAGGAACAAGGTACATTATTTTGTACTGAAAATAAAAAAATAGAAGGAGAAAAAAATGAGAAAAATTATTAGTTTTTTATTAGTTTCAATGCTTGTATTATCTTTAGCAGCATGTGGTGGAAAAGACACAATTAAAATTGGTGTTGTTTTACCAGATGCATCTGAAGAAAGATGGGCAAATCAAGATGGAGCATTCTTTATTGAAGAATTAGATGCTCTTGGTGAAGGTTACGAGTATGAGATTTTATTCTCAGAAGGTGACGAAGGAAAAGAAAAATCAAATGTTGAAGCTTTAATCGCTAAAGGTGCAGAAGTAATTATTCTGACTACCGAAGGTTCTGGTGCTGGTGCAGTTCAAGCAGCTCACGAAGCTGAAGTACAATTAATAGCTCATGACCGTATGGCAAAATCAGCTACAGACGCTGCAGATTACTACACAACTTTCAATAGTTGGAATGTTGGAAAAGCAATGGGTGCTCACTTAGCTGAACAAGCTGCTGCTGAAGGATGTACTGCTGCTGCAAAATGTGATCTTGCAATCTTTGCAGGTCGTGTTGCTGACTGGCCAAATGCTACTTATTTCTTTGGTGGAGCATTTGAAGAGTTACAACCTGTTCTTGGTATTTTTAATATTGTGAATATTGATGATACATTCAGTTCAGTTGCAATGTACACAGAAGCTACATTTAATGATGCTGCAAAAGACGCTTTACAAGCTGCTATGTTACCAGTTGATACAGACTGGAATCCTGAAACAGCAGGTATTAAAGCTGCTGCTGTAGTTGCTCAAATTACTAAAACTTCTGATAGCATATTTGTATTAGCTCCAAATGATGATACTTCAGCTGCAATCAGACAAGAATTTGCAAAAATGGAAACACCTTATACAAATTATTATACAACTGGACAAGATGCTTCTAACGTAACTTTAGCTAGTTTAATGGGAGATCCTATTAAAGGTAAAGGGACTCAAACTATGACAGTATTCAAAGACGTTTCTAAATTAGTAAAAGATTCAGTTGCTATTGCTAAAAACGTTGTAGATGGTGTTGATGGATTAGTTGGATTAACTTCTGGACCTTCAATTGATGGTGCAAAAACTGCTTATTCTCCAATTGATACTTTATTAGCTACAAATCCTCAATTAACATATGATACAATTTTTGCTACAGGGTATAAAGATGAAAGTGACGATACTTTCAGTAACGTTGACTTTACTCCTTATAAATAATAATTTATTCACAAACCTCTTATTTTTATGAAATAAACACTTTGAGCCTAGCTCAGAGTGTTTTTTCTTGAGTTTTTTATGCTTATAAGTTTAATATATAAATTAGTTGAATTTATATGCAGAGCCTCATATACTGAAATTAGAAGGACTACATTATTGAAGAAAAAGATGAAGAAGTTCTTTTAGTTTGCACTTGAGATAGATTTTTGTGTGAGTATTTCAATAATATTAGGAGGTTTTTATATGAACAAATTACTAACTATAATTTTAATTATAATTCTTTCTTTTACACTAGTTGGATGTAATAACTCAAATGATTCAAAAACAAAATTAGAACCAATCGTAGCAACTTCTAATATAACTAGTACAGATGATACAATCAGTTTAGATATCAAAATCACAGATGAAGACTCAACATTAATAAGTGCTAAAGCTGTCTTATATAAAGATGATATAATAGTTGATGAAGTATTATTGCTTGAAGAATCAAATGATATCAGCTTTGATTCACTATTATTTGATTCTGCATATATGATAGTAGTAGAAGTGAAGTGTGATTTACTTGATGAATTTGGAGTGCAAGATTTAAGAATTGTACCAAAATATATATCAACATTGGAAGAAGGTTATGGACGAGTGGCAGATTATAATATCTTATTTATTGGAAATAGTTTTACATTCTATAATGATATGCCAACAATGGTTATGGATATAGGATTAAGTAATGATTTAGATATAAGGGTAGAACAAATATCTTATGGAGGATATTCTTTAAGTGACTATATTGAAGATGGTTCTGATGATCTTCAAGAAGTGATAGATAAATTAGGAGAACGAGAATGGGATTATGTTATATTACAAGAACACAGCAGTAAACCATATTATGATAAAGAAGAATTTCTATCTTCTGTAGATACATTAAGTCAGATTATAAAAGATAATGGAGCTGAAGTGATATTATTTTCTACTTGGAGTTATCGTGATGGCTCTTCCAAATTATCTAGCACAGGGTTAACTTATACTGAATTTTACAATGCTCTTACAAGTGCATATGAAGAAGCTGCAGAACTTAGCAATACTTCAATAGCACCAGTTGGAACAGCGTTTTATAATTTAACAATGGAACAACCTGAAATAAACCTATTAGTTAGTGATGATTTTCATCCTAGAGTAGAGGGTAGTTATGTAACTGCATATATATTCTATACTCAAATATTTGGAGAAGAAAATAATAATGAATATACACCTAGTGGTTTATCAAATGAAACTTTGATTATCTTACGCGAATATGCAGTTGAGGCACTAAATCTATCATAACTACTTATAATAGTAAAAAAAGTGTTATATTAATTAGAATCACAGATATCTGTGATGGTTGTTATAAATAAAATAATAAAGCCTTTTTGGCTTTTTCATTTTTTTTATTAATGAATATATATGAATCAAGTTAATAATTGCAGTAATAATAAAGAATTATAAGACTTAATAAATATTTAATAAATAAAACATATTGAGATAATAAGTATTCGATATACTGTAGTTGTATAAGAGAGAGGTGTTTTTATGGATAAGATTTTAGAAAGTAAAAATTTATGTAAAACGTATTATAGTAATGATGTAGAATTTCATGCATTAAAAAATGTTGATTTAGAAATAAACCAAGGTGAGTTTGTTGCGATTATGGGACAATCAGGTTCTGGTAAATCAACGCTATTATATACATTAAGTGGAATGGATGATATTACAGCTGGAGAAGTATATATAAGAGATCAAAAAATCAATAACTTAAAAGAGAAGCAAATAACAAAAATCCGTCGAGAAAATATAGGCTTTATTTTCCAAGGTATTAATTTAGTTTCCAATTTAACATTAAAAGAAAATGTTATCGTACCAGGATATTTAGCTACGAAATCAAAAGGTGTTATCGATGAGAGAGCAACAAACTTATTAAATAGGATGGAAATTATGGATCAAGTAGATAAATTACCTACACAAGTATCTGGTGGACAAAAACAAAGAGCAGCAATCGCAAGAGCAATGATTAATAATCCTGATATATTATTCGCAGATGAACCAACTGGTGCTTTAAATTCAAGTAGCAGTAAAGCAGTTCTTGATCTAATTAAAAGTTTTAATGAAGATGGACAAACAATCATTATGGTAACTCATGATATCAAGTCAGCATCATATGCAAACAGAGTAGTATTTTTAAAAGATGGACGAATTGAAGGTGAACTAGATTTAAAGAGATACCAAACTGATAATCAAGAAAAAGTAATTTTTGACTTTTTGAGTGAAAAGGGTTGGTAATATGAAAACTATCTTAATAATGGTTTGGGCAAATATAAGATCTAAAAAACTGCAAAGTATTGCCCTTGGGGCAGTATTTATCGCAGTAAGTATTTTATTCCTCTTATCAATTAGGTTATTTGGAACTGCTGGAGCATTTGAAGAGTTATATATAGAATCTAAAACTAGTCAGAGTTTAATTTATGTAAATGGAGAAGATTCAAAAAACATTATAGCTAATTATTTAGAAGGTAATGAAGAAATACTTAATGTGAATATTTTAGATAATTTTGATGATATTATTGAAACGAATATAAAACAGGGAGATGAATTGATACCGATACCTGATGCATTTTTTACAGAATATGCAACTGGAGAGTTTGATCAAATCAAAATAGTTGAGGGTAAATCAACAAGTGAACTCTTGGATAACGAAGTAATATTTAGTTACGGTAAAAGCAAACTTAACAATATATCTTTAGGAGATGTTATAGTTGTTAATACAGAACAAGGAACAAAAGAATTGACTATCGCAGGAATTGGTGTAGATTTAACATTTAATTTCGATACGATTACTTTGAATAGATTTTGGACAACCAAAGCAAACATTGAAAGTTTTAATAGCGATGAAGAACAATACTCAATCGGTATTAACTATAATAATTACTCAAAAGAATTAGAAGAAGAAATACTTGATGAAATAGTTGTTGCACTTGGAGATAGTGCAAGTGATGCACTAATACTTTCTCACCAAATAATTTTACAAGCGAATTCTTTCTTTCAAGTAGTTATGGGAGCAATATTTACACTTATTGGAGTTATATTAATTGTTGTTGGATTATTTATTATAAGAAGTATTGTATTCAACAATATAGTTACAGAAAGTAAAAAAATAGCTACATTAAAAAGTACCGGATTTTCATCAAATAATATCATCTCAATGTATTTGTTTGAATATGGGGTTATAGCTTTTATTAGTATAATAATAGGTATCTTTGGTAGTTTAGCTTTAAGTGATATTGTCTTAAGTGATTTGAATGATTTATCTAATATGTTTGGGTTATCTAGTAATATAAATATTGTTCAAACTACTTTAGTATTTATTGTGATAATATCAATAATTGAATTTACTGTTTATTTAGTATCAAGAGGGGTTTCTAAAATAAATCCTGCAGTAGCACTTAGTAGAGGGATGCAAGTAAATGAAACCAAAGCTGTTGTTTCGTTAATTGAACATAAAAAAATGCCGCTTAGTCTTGTTTTAGCCTTTAAGGACATTCTCTATAATAAGAAGATGATTATAACATTGATTCTATTTATTATTGCAACAACGTTTACCATTGTTTCTTTATCATCAGCATCATATTCATTAAATACACAAAAAACAAATAACCAATTATGGTTAGGTTATGATATAGATGCTAAAGTGGTTAGTTCAACTCCCTTAGATTTAGAAGCACATCAAGAAATCATATCAAAACTAGAAGAATCAGTTTATGTAGAAGGAACAGTAACGGTTTTCCTAGATTTAAAAAGTCAAATATATGACGATAACCAAGAAAAATACTTAACATCAATAAGTCAGATATTTGTAACTGAAAATAAAGAACCTATTGATTTTAGTGTAACAAATGGTAGACTTCCTGAAAACGAGAATGAAATCATGCTTGCTCATAACCTATTAGTACTATTAGAAAAAGAGATAGGAGATTACACAACTGTAAGATCACTCGGTGAAGAAAGAGAACTACTTATTGTTGGAGAATGTCAAAGTCTTACTAACCAAGGAATGACCTTTAGATTGTTCTTTGATGAAATAGAAGATGAGTTTCTTAACAATTCATTAATCCAAATTAATTTCATTGATGGTGTTGAAGAAGAAGTATTGGTTAACGAAATGGCAACATTATTTGATTCTGATATTACTTTGGTATTCGAATATGCTAATGTATCAATGGTATCAATGTTTGATATCTTAGGCACAGTAACAAACGGTATAATTGGTATTTTCGCAGTTATTTGCTTAGTGATATTATTGAATTTAAATTTAACAAATGTTAACAAAGAAAGATTTAACTATGGTATTTATAAATCAATTGGAATGGATAATCAAAGCATAATAAATATATACTTATTTAAAAATAGTATCATCAATATAATTGGAGTTATAATTGGTGGGACACTCGGAATATTGACTGTACCAAGCATTATGAATACAATGATGTCAGGTCTAGGACTTAGCGAATTTCCAACAAGTATTAACTATATAAGCATCCTAGTATCTATTGGAATTGTATTCGCAGTAACATTCTTAAATGCTTTAGTAATTAAAAGAAATATTTCCTTAATTACACCAAAAGAACTATTAGTAGAATAAGCACAATAGAGCATTTTTGCTCTATTTTGTTTATGTGATATAATGGAAAATATAAGTGGGGTGTTAAAATGGACAGAATACTACTAGTTGATGATGAAATTGAATTAGCAAACATGATAAAAGAATACTTATCAAATGAAGGTTTTAATGTTCAAATAGAACATACTTTATCAGACGGTAAAGATTCATTTGATAGTAATTCTTTTAATGCTGTAATTCTTGATATAAATCTTCCTGATGGTTCAGGATTAGATTTATGCAAATACATAAGAGATAAATCAGACTTGCCTATAATAATGCTTAGTGCTAGAAGTGGTGATGTTGATAAAATAATGGGGCTTGGACTAGGTAGTGATGATTACATTACTAAACCTTTTAGTGCAAGTGAATTATCAGCTAGAATAAGAGCACATATAAATAGATATAATCGATTATCAAGTAATAAAGATATACATATAAAGAAAAAGAGATTTAAAGACTTAGTAATTGATGAGGAATCATATGAAGTCTATTTAAATGATAAAAAGATTTCATTTACTGCGAAAGAGTTTCAAATACTAAATTATTTATCAGATCATCCAAATAGAGTCTTTACTAGAGAACAGTTATTTAATCATATATGGGGATATGATGATTTTGGTGATATTAATACTGTAACTGTCCATATAAGAAAAATAAGAGAAAAGATAGAAGTTAACTCGAAGAAACCGATCTATATTACAACAATCTGGGGAGTAGGTTATAAATTTGAAAACCCAGAATAGCATAAAAATATTATTTTCATTTCTTGTCATTGTTGTATTGATTACTATCTCAACAATAATATTTTATTTCATTCAAAGAGAGAATAATATAAATGAATCATATAATATAAATACCTTGCGAGCATACACTTCACCTATTGTTAATATAGTAAATGAAGATTTTCCTGATATAGATGATGATTTATTAGAGAGTCGTCTTGATGAACTCAAAATAACTGCTCTAGTATCTGATTTAAGCAATAACATTATATATAATAATACAGCTTTTACTACGATTGATATAACTCATGAGTTATATCAAGACAATTCTTATTCGTTGTTAAATGAAGATATGATAAAAGTATCTTTTCCAATTAACGATGATACAAGTATAGTGGGTTTTGTAATATTTGAGATACCAAAAGAAGAGTTAAATAACAATAACTACATTTTCATAGTTATTGTAATAATATTAGAAGTATTACTGTCAATTGTTTTAACTGTCTACTTAGTGAGAAAGTATAAAACAATTATTTTAGATCCAATTAGTAAATTAGATAGTGCTTTATTAGATATTTCGAATGGTATTTATAATAAGTTAAGTTCAAATAAAGGAGTCTCTATTAAAAGTTTTACCTACTATAATATTATGCTTGAAAAAATGGAAAACATGTTAAGTAATCAAGCAGACTATGCAAAATCAAGAAAACAGTTAATAGCTAATATCTCTCATGAGATTAGAACACCACTATCATATGTTAAAATGAGCGCGGAACTACTTGAGAAAGATAAAAGTATTAATGTGGAAAACAAAAAATATATTGATACTATATTAAATAAGATAACTTCAATCGATAGTATTATTGAAGATTTATTTAGATATTCTAGACAAGATTTAGATAAGTTACTAGTAGAATTAAAAGAGACTTACGCTAAAGATATGTTTGAAAGAGTTTTTAGCAATATCAAACCAAAAGATGAAACTAAGAATATTACTATTAACATTAGTAATAACATACCAAATGTGTTAATCAATGCTGATGAAAACAGGTTAATACAAGTTGTTAGTAATATGGTTGATAATGCCGAAAAACATATAAGAGAAGAAGGATATATAAATATAAAAACAGAGATTGATGAGAATCATTTAATACTTGTAATTGAAGATTCTGGAGAAGGAATAGAATCAAATGATTTACCTTATATCTTTGAACCTTTTTATCAAGGTACACAAGACAATAATATCAAGAAAAAAGGGGCAGGACTTGGTCTAGCAATATGTGATTATATTATTGAAAAACATAATGGAGAAATATTTGTATATAGTGAAATAAGTAAAGGTACTAAATTTGTTATTAAGTTTCAGGAGCTTGTATAAGAAGACTCTAATAATAGAAAGATATAGATAGAACTAGATGACTTTGATAAATTAGTTAAACTAATATTTGTTGTTTGATTCTAGTACCAAATTATTAAAAAAATCAACAACTAAATATGTTGTTGATTTTTTTAATAAAACGTCTTATATAGCTTTTACTAATCATTATGAAGATTTATTATGATATTGTAAGCTTCCTCAAGTTGAAGTAATTCTTCAGGTGTAGGATCAAATCCTATTTGATCCTTAAATTCAACAAGTAAGGCATCTAGTAAGTGAGTGTTAATATCAAAGAATCCAAAGTTTCTTGTTAACTCATAATAGGAAGACTGAAGTAAATCTAGTGATAAAATTTCTTCTGATGTAAGACTTTCTCCTAATCTATATTCTATATAGTCTATTACAGATATAGAATTCCTATTACTTGAGGATTCAATATCTAATACGGTATCTTTGAAAGAATTGAATGTAACAATGTCAGTAGTAGTAATTGTTATAGAATAAGCATCACAGTTTGCCTTGAAATCAGCAGAACTGTAATTGATGATATCACTATGGTCTGTATTTGACTTAGTAGCAATCTCATCAATAATTAATAATAATTGAATATATGCTGTTTCTTTAGATAAAGATAATTCTTCATTTAGAAGGGCTTTATCATGAATAAGCAAAAAGTCAGCGACAATATTACCTGTCTCATACATTATGCTATAAGTAGATGTATTAGTATAAGACATTGTATCCCAATCATAAGTTAGAAATCCATTGATTATATCATATTCTTCGGCAGGTTCTTCTTCCATCGATGAACAACTACTTAAAAGAACCGTTATTCCAATGAACAATAGTAACAATATTTTTTTCATAATACACCTCCTTTTCTTTATCGTATCAAAATGTTTTGACAAAGTAGTGACATTCTATTAATTTTTAATTTTAATTTGAACTTTTGCTACAACGTAGCCGTTATCATTAAATATTTTGTATGGGTAAGAATAGATTTGACAGATTTGTTTAACAATAAACAAGCCTAACCCAGAGCCACTCTTATTTATTTTTATTTTATCTGAACGGTAAAATGATTCAAACACTTTTTCTAAATCCTCTTTAGGAATTTCTCCTCTATTCTTAATAATAAGGACAAATTCATCATTAATAATTTCACTATTCATATGTACAAATTTATCTGTTGTATATAAGATTGCATTTTTTACTAAGTTAGTAACTAATATTAATAATAATTCCTCATTGATCAAGACTTCTTGATCAATGATTTTTTTATTGATTTTTATTGAATTTAATTTTGCAAGTTCTTCAAGTGAATTGAAATTAGAAGTTATTATCGAAGTTTTACAATGGTCTCCTGGCTTTACTTTGTCTTCTAATTTTAATGAGTAAGTTAAGTCTTTTGTAATATTCTCTATGTCCTCTATTTGAAGTAATAATTCAGGTAAGTATTTCTCTTTGTTATTATAACGACCAACACCATCAATCATTCCTTCAATCATACCTTTCATGACTGCGAGTGGTGTTTTTATTTCGTGATTGATTGTCATAATCAAGTTTTTCTTTTTCTCTTCTTGGATTTTTTCAAAATCAATATCACTACTTAATTTCTCATTTGCTTGATTTAATTCTGAATATGTTTTTTTTAGATTAAATGTCATTTCATTAAGTGAACTAACCAAATCTTTAAACTCATCTTTTCGCTTAATTTTTAAGTCTCCTGAGAAATTCAAATTAGAAATGTCTTTGGCATATAGATTAATTTTCTTTAATGGTCTTGATACATTAATTGAAATGACTACTGAAAGGAAAGTAATAGCCACTAACATAAAAACTGATTGAGTAATATTGATATTATTTAAGACCTTATCAACATTTCGTAATGATTGGATCCTTGTACTAATAATAATATAGTCACCAATATCAAACTCATAAATATAGTTTATATGATAAACATCATCTTGTTGATCTACATAGTATGTAAGATTGTCATCAATAATAGAATCCTCACTATCATATATTCCAATAACAAAGTCAATAACATCATCTTGGAGTAAAAAATCAGGACCTAGACTTTCAATGATCACATCATTTTGAAATCTGATAAATGATGTTTCACTTGATAAACCTTCTAAATCAGTATCTCTTAAGTCGACTCCATTCAAAATGTCAGGAGCACTAGAAATAATAGTTTCTCTAACACTTATGATGTTTTCCTCAATATACATTGGTGAAAATCTTCGATAAGATATATACATACTTAAAAGGAAGACTAATGAGAAAGATATCAACAATATTAAGAATGTTTTAATAAATAAATTGATTTTCATATTAGCCCTCCTTACTTTATTATATTTGGATTATTATTTTTCGAATTTGTATCCTAACTTATAAACGGTTTTAACATACTTTGAAGCGGATTTTAATTTTTGCCTTAATCTCTTAATATGAGTATCAACAGTACGTTCATAACCGAAATAATCATACCCCCAGACAATGCTGAGTAAATCTTCTCTTGTGAATACTCTTCCAATATTAGTAATGAATAGGACAAATAAATCCCATTCTTTCTTATTCAGTTTTATTTCGATATTATCAATTAATATTTTATAATTTTTCAGATTGAATTGAATAACTCCATACTGTTTTATTTCCTCTGGTGACTTATTTTCATATCTAGCTAGTACAGCTTCAATCTTTTTAATGACTAGTTTAGGACTGTATGGCTTTGTAATGTATTCATCTATTCCCAAGTTATATCCTTTGATTTGATTCTCTTCATCACTTAATGCTGAAAGCATAATAATAGGACTTTTTGAGTTATCTCTAACTTTAGCACATACTTCAAATCCTCCAATATGAGGTAACATAACATCTAAAAGAAATAAATCGTAAGTATTATCTTTAATATTCTTTAATGCTTGTAAGCCATCATAGACTTGGTCTATGATTGCATTTTTATATTTATCTAAAACATAATCATACAAAAGATCATTTAAATGCTTTTCATCTTCAACAATTAAGATTCTCAAATGACTCACACCCTTCATGTAACCTTCTTCTAGAATACCATAGTTTAGGGGAAAATGAAAATTATATATAGTAAATCAAATTTGTCACAACTATGTCATATTTATGCCAAAGTTTTGTCACATCTACTTGTTATACTTAAGATGAAATTAAATTTGAAGGGAATGATTTTTGATGAAAAAATTAGCAATTGGATTACTATTTTTAAGTGTTGGAATGTTAGTAGGATGTAGCAATATGGAATCGGATTTAGGGATGTATGAACCTGAATCTCAGTATTATGATACAAGTGGAGAATCATATGCTGAAGTAAGTGAAAATGATTTTATTAGTACAACAGATATGCCGGTATCAACATTTTCAGCAGATGTAGACACAGCTTCATATTCAAATATTAGAAGATTTCTCAATGACAGTTCATTGCCATATAAGGACGCTGTACGCATTGAAGAAATGATTAATTACTTTGATTACGATTTAGAAGCACCAGGTGAAGATGAAGTTATCTCGATTACAACGGAATTAAGCACAACACCTTGGAATGAAAATCATCAATTATTAATGATTGGATTAAAAACTGAGGAAATAATTTTTGATGATACATCTGGAAACAATTTAGTATTTTTATTAGATGTTTCAGGAAGTATGAATAATGATAATAAATTACCATTACTTAAAAGTGCTATAAAATTACTGGTTGATCAATTAAGAGATATTGATAGAATCTCAATTGTTGTTTATGCTGGAGCTGCAGGATTAGTATTAGATGGAGCTGACGGATCTGACAGAGAAGAAATCATTGATGCAATTGATGCTCTTCAAGCTGGAGGTTCTACAGCTGGAGGAGCTGGAATCAATTTAGCTTATCAAGTTGCATTAAATCATTACATTGAAGGTGGAAACAATAGAGTGATTTTAGGAACTGATGGAGATTTCAATGTTGGAGTATCAACTACAAGCTCATTAGAAGACCTAATTGAGACAAAACGAGAAACAGGAATATTCTTTAGTGTTTTAGGATTTGGAACAGGAAATTTACAAGATGATAAAATGGAGACCTTAGCGGATAAAGGAAACGGGGTATATTATTATATTGATTCAATTTTAGAAGCAAAAAAAGTGTTTGTAAATGAATTAGGAGCATCACTCATTACTGTAGCAAAAGATGTTAAATTACAAATTGAATTTAATCCATTAAACGTAAAGGGATATAGATTAATCGGATACGAAAATAGATTGTTAGATTATGAAGATTTCACAAACGATGATGTAGATGCGGGAGACTTAGGTGCAGGACATGAAGTAATAGCATTCTATGAAATTATACCAGCAGGGTCAAATGAAGAAATAGATACATCAGAATTTGAGATACCTGAAGATATAAAATATGATGGAACAAACTTCTCAAATGAATTGATGACATTATCAATTCGTTACAAAGAACCAAATTATGATACGTCAGAATTGATAGAAGCAGTAGTACTAACAACTGACTTTATTGAAACTCCAAGTAATACATTCATCTTTGCAAGTTGTGTTGTAGAATTTGGATTGCTACTAAAAGATTCAGAATATAAATATGATTCGAATTATGATGGAATCATGACAAGAGCAAACAACTCATTAGGAACAGATGAATATGGATATAGAGCAGAGTTTATTACATTAGTTGAAACCACTAAACTTCTAAGTGATTAATTTAATAACACCTAAATATTAAAAGACATCTATCTGGAAAGTACAATTAAATAGATTAAACGAAAAAGACCATAATTTAATATTATAGTCTTTTTTAATTAGCATATTGTATTGAAATATAGATTATAAGAGATAATTAGTCTCTTTTAAACAAGTTAACAACCGATATCATTATGTTTAATACATCTTTTTTTATTTGTCTAAATGTATTTAGAACTACTATAAAAAGAGAACGAATCATTTTATAAGGTAATTTTATTGCTGAATATACCCACATAATTGGATACTTAAATAGATTGTTGTAAAGAAACAATGTAGTCCTATAACAGATAAGAAATATTTGTCTGAAGAATAAATAGATCTTATTAAATATATATCTGAAAACTGAATAAATAGCTTTGAATAATACTTTTAATATCTTTATTAGAACTTTAAAAAGAAATATAATTAGTCTTAGGATTGGTGTAAAAATGAATTTAAGTAGCTTGAAAAAATAACCAAATAGAGCAACTATAACCTTCCAAATAAAAACAAACATTTTTTTTACTAGTATAGAGACTTTACCAAAAATAGTTTTCACTTCCACTATTATGAATTTAAAAAATCTTACAACTGGTCTAAACACTTTTTTTAGTGCTCTTAAGAAATATCCATATACAGATGCTAAAATACTAGAGAAAAAACTTAATAAGTCTTTAATGAATTTGTGAACATTCTTATAAATCTGTTTAGCTTTCCCTAATATATAGTGATAGAATCGTACAATAGGACTGAAAATATACCTAATAAAATCCATAAGATGTCTGTAAACTTTCTTTAATAAATCAAATACTAATGCGCTTAATCGTCTTATCCAATATAAAATGTATTTAAGAAATTGCATAAAATTATTTAAAATACACTTTAAAAAACCAATGAATAGGTTCAGTATTTTTTTTGTCCATTTAAGTAAAAATTCAAATATAATAGTAAATACTTTTTTTATCATTTCAAAAATAAAGCTAAGAATTTCTATTATGGGTTTAAATATATACTTGATTATCTTAATAATGTGATTAAAGACACACTTAAGTAAATCAAAAGCCTTTATTAAAGCCTTGACAACAAATCTATATATTGATTTCATGAAATCGATAATATGTTTAAATAATCTCTTGATTAGGTTGAGTACTTTGATTAGAAATTCAATAAATCTTAGAAATAATCGATTTATAAGATTGCCTATACAATTAAATACTCTTTTTGTAAAGTTGAAAATATATTTCATACTTTCATAAAAAGAAATAAGTATAAAAGCTATAGGGTAGATAAGTATTTTGAAAGGAAATAATAATACTTTTATAATAAAAGGTTTCTGCGTAGCCACATCATCTTGATCTTTATTGAAATCATACATACTTATCCACCTCCTAAGTTACTCAAAATATATTTTATCACCTAATAATTTAAATGACAATATTTTTTTGATTGACAGTAAATATGAAATTCTATAAGTAAAGCTAAAATCGAATATCTTGATTTTATTTTTGAGTAATATGTTATAATTAAATTTGAGAGACAGGAGGTAATTCATATGAATAGAATATATATTGTTCAACACTGTCAATCAGAGCATCACATAAATGAATTAACTGGTGGATGGACTGATACACCATTAACTGATTTAGGAAAAAAGCAAGCAGAAGCAGTCGCAAATGAATTGAAATTAATGGGAATAACTAATTTCGACTTATTTTCTTCTGATCTAAAAAGAGCTTACATGACTGCTGAGTTTATTAGTAATAAATTTAATTTAAATATAAATATAAGAAAATCTTTAAGAGAAATTAATAATGGAGTAGCTGTTAATAAGACTAAAGAGTGGGCTAATAACAATAAGCTATACAAAACAAAGAAATTAGAAATTGATAAACCTTTATGGCAGAGCGCAGAAACTCCAAGAGAATTACATAATAGAGTAAGCAAGTTTATTAAACAGTATTTAACAGACATAACTAAGGATGTAATAATTGTTTCTCATGGAGTAGCTATCGGATATTTAATTAGTTCATGGCTAGGAATACCTCCAAATAAGATAAGTGAAGTGTCTATAAGAGGAAATGCAGGTGGAATATCTTGTATTAGAAGAAACAGTTTTGATCAATTCATACTGACTATGTTTAATTCAACTTCACATTTAAGAGATGTATCTAAACTGCTGTAGTCATTTAAATATCTAAAACATTTACTTTTAACAACAATAAATAGACTATGACAAAATTAAATATTATTAAATTTTGGAGGATATAAGTTATGTACTTAATAAATAAGGAAAATATTAATAATCAAGAATTTACTATTATTGAAGTATCGCAAAAGGATATAAAAGTATCTTTTATTAACTATGGAGCAACTATTTTGAATATATATGTTCCTGATAAAGACAGATTACAAGAAGCTGTCTTAATAGAATATGCTGAATTATCAAGCTATTTAAAAAACTCACTATATTTAAATTCTACTATTGGTCCATCAAGTGGACGAATAGGAGATGCAGCTTTTTCAATAGATAATATATTGTATAACTTAGATAAAAACTTTATGGGTAAAGTAAATCTTCACGGTGGAAGTGAAACATTCGCATTTAAGTTCTTTGATTATGAAATAACTGAGGGTGAAGATTTTACTAAGGTTATATTTACTTTAGATAAAAGACAAAAAGAATCTAGATTTCCAGGAAATCAAGAAATAAAAATTATCTATACAATAACTAAAGATAATCTCTTAATAGAATTTAAAGCAAAAACAGATGAAGATACATTGTTGAATTTAACAAATCATGCCTATTTTAATCTTTCGGGAAATCTAAAATCAAATATATTGAACCATGAATTATATCTAAATTCATCAAATATAATTCAACTAGATGAATATTCTGTTCCTTATGAAGTTAAGAATATATTGAATTCAGAATTAGACTATAAACAACTAAGACAAGTTCAAGGTGAAGGCTTTAAGGGGCTAGATAATCCTTATCTTCTTGATGAAATTAATTTTAATCTGCCGTGTGTGAAACTCGTTGATCCAATTAGCAAAAGAAAACTTGAAGTATACACAGATTATGAATGTGTAGTTTGTTATACTCATGAATATCCAAATAACTCAAAGTTACTATTTAATATAAAACAAGAAAAAAACATGGGTATATGTTTTGAAGCACAACATAGTCCTAATGGAATAAATATAATAGGGTTAGAAGATAGTATTTTAAGAAAAGGAAAAACATACAATCAAAAAACATTATTTAATTTCAGTATAGATCAAGAGTAATCGTAAAAGGGAGGAAACAAATATGAAAAAAATTAGAACTGGAGTAATAGGAACTGGATTTGTAGGAGTAGCACATATTGAAGCTTTAAGAAGACTTGGTAACATTGAAGTTGTAGCTGTTTGTGATACTTACAATGTAGTTAAAAAAGCTGAAGAATTGTTTGTTGAGTTTGCTTATGAAGATTACAAGTTGATGATAGATGAACAGAATCTTGATTATGTTCATATATGTACTCCAAATAATACACATTATAATATGGCGAAATATGCCATGGAAAGAAACGTTAATATCGTATTAGAAAAACCAATGACTTTCAATAGTGATGAAGCTAAAGAACTATACGAGTTATCAAAAAAAATGAAATTAACTTGTGCTGTGAATTATCATAATAGATTATATCCTGCTTGTGCGTATATTAAAGAAATCATTAGTGAAAATAAACTAGGTGAAATAATATCAATAAACGGAATGTATGTTCAAGATTGGTTGCTTTATAAAACTGATTACTCATGGAGATTAAACAGTGATGAATCAGGAAGCACTAGAACTGTTGCTGATATTGGTTCTCATTGGGTAGATTTAATAGAGTATATGTCAGGATTAGAAGTAGTCTCAGTACTTGCTGAATTTAAAACAGTACATCCAATTCGTAAAAAAGCTTTAGGAGATGTTTTAACATTTAGCACAGTTGAAGCAGAAAAATATGAAAATATAAATATTGATACAGAAGATATTGTTTCTTTAATGTTTAGGTTAAGTAACGGAGCAATTGGAAATGCTATGTTTTCTCAAATGGTCGCAGGTAAGAAAAACAAGATTGAAGTCCTAATTTCTGGTAGTGAAGCTTCAGTTGAATGGAGTTTAGATAAACATTCAGATGTAATAGTAGGACACCGTAATAAACCTTCAGAATTAATTACAAAAGATAATCTAATGATGAAAAACTTAAATAATATGTTTGATTATCCAGCTGGACATACCGAAGGTTATCCAGATGCATTTAAACAAGTATTTAAGGATATCTATAATAATAAGAATAAGCATTCATATGCATCGTTTTACGATGGATACAGACAAATGATAATTAATGAGAAAATATATGAAAGTGCTAAACTTAAGAGTTGGAGAAACATTAATGATTAGATTTGGAATAGTTGGAGCAGGAGGTATCGCTCAGAAGTTTGCTAGAGACATTAGGTTTTCAAAAGGTGCAGTACTTAGTGCAGTTGCATCAAGAAGTTTAGATAGAGCTATAAAGTTTAAAGATGAGTATAATATAGAACATGCATTTGGTAGTTATGAAGAAATGGCAAAAAGCGATACAATTGACGCAGTTTATATTGCAACTCCACATAATTTCCATATGGAACAATCAATATTATTTATGAATAATAAAAAACATGTTTTATGTGAAAAACCAATTTCAGTTAATGTGGCGGAGTTTGAAAAGATGGTTGAATCATCAATTGAAAATAATGTTCTCTTAATGGAGGCAATGTGGACAAGATTCTTACCAGCAACCTTAAAAATTAGAGAGGTTGTTAAATCAAAGAAATTAGGAAAACTAAAACATGCTTACTTAGAGTTTGGATTTGATGTATCAGGTCTTGGTGGAGACAGTGGAAGACTATTTAATCCTAATTTAGCTGGAGGAAGTCTACTTGACATGGGAGTATATCCAGTGGCATTTACATTGAATATTACTGATCAAAATATTAAATCAATAGAAGCAAATGCTAAATTCTATAAAACAGGTATTGATCTTGAATGTACTGTTGATATTGTATTTGAAGATGATTCAACTGCAAGACTTGTTTCAAGTTTTCTCGCAGATAGAAATAAACCAGGAGTAATCGAGTATGAAAATGGAAAAATTGTAGCTGAAAATTTCTGGAGAAGCCAGAAATTATTCATAAATGATGAGGAATTAAATTTACCTCATATTGGGGAAGGATTTCCTTATCAAATAGATGCGTTTATAGACACTTTGGAAAAAGGATTACACGAAAATGAAATAATGACTCACGATCAAACAAGAAAGAGTATGGTTATTCTTGATAAAATAAGGGAAGTTATCGGACTTAAATACCCATTTGAGTAAATGAAAAATATATTTTTTTAGAATTATAAGATAACAATTAATAACAACAACTGATAATGAAAAACAATATCAACAAGAAGTCTGAAATATGTTATAATTTATATAGACATAATAATGTTTGTGTAAGGTTATGCATTTTATGAGGAATTCAAATAAAACATAATCTACTTGATTATGTTTTTGTTTTTTACTTAGTTCACTTACAAGGAGGATTTAAAATGTTGAAGAAAATTATTGTTTTAGTTAATGTTTTATTATTCACTGTACTTATTTCAGGATGTGACTCTTTTAAACCTCGAAGTGAAGACAACCAAGCTCCAGTTATTACTGGACCTGGTGCTATTACTTTAGATTATGGAAGTAGTGAACCAAACTGGAAAAGTTATATCACCGCTGAAGATTTTGAAGACGGTGCAATTGATATCACAGATGAAATGATCAACTCTTTGGACGTTGATTTCTTTGAAGAAGGAGTTTACGAAGTACACTACATTATAGAAGATTTAGATGGTGAAACATCTACATATATATTAGAAGTTCAAATTATTGATATAAGAACCTATACTCTTTTTGTTTTAGGAAATCAAGAAATGGATATTGAAGTTAACACTGAGTTTATTGATCCAGGCGTTACTGCGCTATTAAAAGGTGGTGAAGTAACAAGATTTATTACTGAAGGAATAGTAGATATGAATACTGTTGGAACTTACACTCTTATATATTCAATAGAAGGTTATGAAAATACAGTTACTAGAACCATCAATGTTATAGATACAATAGCTCCTAGGGCAATTGTTTCTGAAGTAAAGATAAAGATGCCTTCAGAACCAATTGATTGGACATTGTATCCTTTTGATTTTACGGATAATTATTCTGAAGATGTATTAATAGAAGTAATAGAAGATACAGTTAACTATGAAACTGTTGGAAATTATAATGTTACTCTAAGAGTTTATGATGAATTTAACAATTCAACAAATGTAACTTTTAATGTATCAATATCTGAACGAGTTAATGCAGTTGCTTATGATTTAAGAAACTTAGCAGCAATAGAAAAAGCTAAAATATATGCAGCGCTTGAAGAATATTTACTAGATAGTATATCTGGAGGAGTACCTCTATATAGAGCAGCTAAATTTGAGATATTTTCTGATAGAGTAAATCTGTTTAGTCCTGTTTATAACGGAGTTTTAGAATTTGGAGTTGAGTTCTCAGAGTTATTACAAGACGATTCATCTGTATATATGTATGATGATGTATTTGGTAACCCAGGAGAATATACTTATAGAACTGCTTACGATATAGATCCTACAAATTTAAATCCTTGGACTGAATACGATTCAAATTCAAATATATTTATGAATCAATTTACTGGTAAACTATATGATTTTTATTTTGATGATTCTCTCTCTGGATATGAACTTAATCCTAGTTTAGCAAGTGGTGAGCCACTTGCTGTTGAACCTACAGTTATTAATGGGAAAACTTACTCTACTATCTGGCAAATCCCTGTAAGGGATGATTTGATATGGTCTTTTCATTCGAATACTGATACATCAACATTTGCATCTGGATATGAAGAATTAGATGCAAGTGATTGGTTATGGACATTTGAACATGCCTTATCTGAATCGTGGTTTAGAGCAGTTTCAGGTGGAGGAGATTTTATAACTAAAGGTGTTGTTGGCGCAGCTGATTATGCTGGGGGATTAAATAACTGGGCAGATGTAGGTTTGCGTATGGCAAATGGGGAAACTAATGTTATTGAAGTAGAATTTATGACAGAGAAGAGTATGTATGATGTTAAGTATATGTTTTCAGATACATCACTCAGTGTCTTAAATGAAGAGTTATTTACATCTGTTGGAGAAGCAGGATATGGAATAAGTCCTGAAACTGTTGCTTCAAGTGGAGTTTATACATTAGATGAATGGACTACTGGGCAATATTTAACTTTTGTTAAGAATAGTAATCATCCAGATTCATTGATGTATCATTATACTGGATATCAATACCGCTTTATGGATGATAGTGATACATTTATTGAATTCTTAGCTGGGAGATTAGATGGGGCTTTTGTACCCACGCCTCTTGCATCTATGTATGCTCAAGATCCAAGAGTTAGCGCAATCCCAAACTCGCTTTGGACACTCGCTATTAACGGATTTGGTACTGTTGAAAATAGAGATGCTTATATTGAACAATACCCAGAATTCGAGTTAAATGAAACATGGGTACCTGAACCTATTTTGATGTATCCAAAAATGAAACAAGCTCTATATTTTGGAGTAGATAGATATGAAGCTGCGGTAAATATATCTAAAATATATTTACCAGCTTACACAATGATTATTCCGACTCATTTCATTGATAATGAGTCAGGAATATCTATTCGTGGAACAGAAGAGGGAAGTGCAATCTTAGATAATTATTTTATGGATTCTTATGGATATTCTCCTAGTACTGCATATGCATTATTTAAAAGTGCAATTGAACAAGCAATAGAAGATGGATTCTATGAAGTTGGAACAGCAACTAATTATACTGAAATTGAATTAGAACTCTATATAACTACAATGGAGAATCTTCCATCACAACAATTTGTTGCTGAATTAGTAAGACAATATGAAGAATTATTTGTTGATGATGAGAATTTCATTAAAATCATAATAAATATTAATGATGTTTCATTTCCAAGTAGTTATACTGAGAATATGATGGTTGCGAATATGGATTTAGGTATTGGTGGAATAAGTAGTGGTATAATCACTGCACCAGGTATTTTTGAAATATATACTGATGATAATAATACTGGATTTACATTTAACTGGGGGATAGATACTCATACTCCAAATATAGAAGTTACTTATACAAACTTAGTTGGAATAGAAGTAACTGAAGTTTGGTCTTATAATGCAATGGTCGCTGCTTTAAACGGTGAAGTATATATTTTAGATGGAATAGAACAAATAGCAATGATTAATGCTGATGATTTAATAGATGCATACCTTAATATAGACAATGAAGTATTAGTTTCCTCAACTGAGGAAACACAAATAGCAGAAATTATGTTAGGTGATACACTAGAAAATATTGCATTAGAAAACGGATTTGATAACTTAATATCTAAAATAGTAGTTACTGAATCAGGAAAAAGCACTTTATATCTTATTTTAGTAGATAATACTGGATATAAATTGTATGATAAATACGATTTATCAGCAACTGCAGAAGATGCGATTATACAATATACAGGTTGGCCTAATTATTACATTTCTTCTGTGTTATTAGATGATAATGGTGTAGCAACTGATCAATATCTAATAGATACATATCCTGAATGTACTACAATTATTGAAGTAGCTACAAAAGAAGGTTCTCCTATAGAATTTACTGAAGTATATTCTGTAGAATGGAGTGCTTGGACTGATGTTCTTGTAGTACTGCATATTGGTGATTACTACATTGGATGGTCTTGGTTGTAGAAGTGCTTAATTATATAGTGAAAAAATATAATAATAGAAATAAATGAGGTTGTATATATGAATAGAAAATATATTTTAGCAATTGGTAGTATTATTATATTGTTACTAATGCTTATTTTTCCTATGAGTATATTAGGTTCGCCTAATATATCTCCTTTTGAATACCTTCAATCAAAACCATACATTGAAATAGGCAGTATTATTATCTTAGTGCCTTCTTCAACTGTTATTGTTTATCTTTTAGGAGTAATAACAATTTTTATTGGTGTAAAGCTTAGTAAGTTAAAAGAAATACATCAAAAGTATTGGGGTATAGCTTTAATCTTATGGGGCATAGGAACTATTTTAGCTGGAACTAGTTATCAAGGTCTAGGATATGAGCTTAAGTGTGCTAATCAAGAATTATGTTTATTTACTAGTTGGTTTGAATTAAGTTATCTATATGTAACAGCATTAAGTATAACTATTATGGCTTATGCTGTTTCTATTAAATCTTTAGATATTAAGTATCTGAAGATTTATAATAAAATAACATCTATAGGTTTTGTTGTATATAGTTTGTCATTACTAACTGGAGTAATATTTGAAGTAAAGTTATTAGTAACTTATGAATGGTTCTTAGTTTTCTTTTTAATCTATTTTGTTTCGTTTATGGTAATTAATGTTTCGAAAAATAGATCACAACAAAATAGACTAGACAAAGGGTTAATGAATGTCTGGATCTCGATGTTAGTGATTAATATTCTATATTTTGTTTATTATTATAGTGGAATTGGAGAATTCCTCTATAATAATTATAATATGTGGTTTTCAGCTAATGATGTTTTACATGTTGGACTAATTCCTTGGATGTATTATATCTATAGAGTGGTTAAACAATAAAAAAATGGAATAAATGATATACAAAAGCACAACAAAGCCCTTTCGGGCTTTTTTCTTTGGATTTTACGCACCTTGTTATTTATAATAAGGAAAGACATATGATAAATAAGAAAACAAATGATAAAACAAAATTTACATTGACAATGGATTAAAAATATATTATAATCTAAATATGGGAACGTTCCCATCGATGAGGTGAAGTATGAAAAATATAACAATCCTTGATCTAGAAAAAGTCTCAGGTATAAGTAAATCAACTATATCAAGATATTTAAGAGGCGAAGGTGTAAGTGACGAAAAAAGTAAGATTATAGAAAATACAATAATAAAAACTGGGTATATAAAAAACAATTTTGCACAGTTATTGAGAACTTCTAAAAGTAACTTAATTGGTGTGCTAGTTCCAGATTTAGATAATCCCTTTTTCTTAACAATAATTAAAAGGTTAGATCAATTAGCTTATGTTGAAGGGAAATCAATTGTAATAAAAACAACTGATTCAGATTATGAAAGAGAGTTAACTGCTTTAGCATTTTTAAGAGGATTTAGAGTTGATGGAATATTCTTTTGTCGAAGTGAATTAGACGACAAAAAGATAGAAGAATTAAACATAACAGTTCCATTTATTTCAATAGATAAGAAATTTGAAACAATGAAATCTGTAGTATCAAATAACTTTACAAATGGATATACTTTGACAAATCATGTATTTGAAAATACTAGTGAAAATGTAATGTTTTTCTCTAGAATCAAAGAAAGTTCATCAGTAAAAGAAAGAATAGCTGGATACAAGCAATCTTGTAAGGAAATGAATAAGGATATATTTAGCTATACTTATAAAAGAAAAAAAGGTGTAGATTTTGATAGATTATGTAAATACATATTAGATAACAATATCGGTGCAATTATATCAAGAAATGATAATGAAGCAATCAAACTTCAATCTTACTTAAATAATCTATATTACAATAATAAATTCAGAAGATTACGTTTTGCAGGATTTGATAATATCAGATTATCAAATCATATTCTTCCTAAATTAACAACAATAGATCAAAATATAGAAAACATGTGTAATACAGCTTATGAAATACTTAAAAACTATGAAGATTATAAAGAAAACATATATATAGAAGAATCAGAATTGTTTATAAGAGAAAGCACAATATGGAGGTAATGCTATGAAAATTGCTGTAGTAGGCAGTATCAATACAGATTTAGTTTACACAATAGATAAAGCACCTTCAAAAGGAGAAACATTATTTGGGAATGACTTCAAGATTCTCAACGGTGGAAAAGGTGCAAATCAAGCAGTAATTCTTAGTGCTTTAGAGGATGATGTATTATTCTTAGGAGCTTTAGGAAATGATGTTTTTGGGAAACAATACCTAGAACATTTAATTTCTTTAGGATTAAATGGGAACGTTACCACGAAAGAATCAAATTCAGGATTAGCTGTAATTCAACTTGCTGATAATGATAACTCGATTGTAGTTATCAAAGGGGCTAATGATTTAATATCAAAAAAAGATATTGATCTATTTTTTGATATTAATCCTTCAATAGAGATTTTAGTTGCTCAATTAGAAATTAATATTAATACTAGTGAATATATGTTTAAAAAAGCAAAAAAACTGGGTATCAAAATCATTTTGAACCCAGCTCCAGCTATAGATCTTGATGAATCAATCATTGAAAATGTTGAATATTTAATTCCCAACGAGACAGAAGCTGAAACTATATTTAAAAGTAATGATTTAGAAAGTATAGTAAAAAAATACAAAGGAAAAGTAATTATTACTCTTGGAGAAAATGGAGTAATGTATTACAAGGACAAAGTAGTAAAAGTAGAACCTTCTAATAAAATTACTGTAGTTGATACAACAGGAGCTGGTGATTCATTTGTTGCTGGGTTTACATCAGGCATTGCAAATAACTTAGATATACAAAATGCAATAAAAAAAGGGATTGCAATTGCTTCTATTACATGTGAACATCTTGGTGCACAAACTTCATATGCAGTATTAAAGGAGAAAACAAAATGAAAAAACAAGGAGTATTAAATAGCAGTATTAGTAAAATACTAAGCGATATGGGTCATAGAGATTCAATTTGTATTGCTGATTGTGGATTACCTATTCCTACAGGAGTAACAAAGATAGATCTAGCTTTAACTTACGGAGTACCTTCATTTATTGATGTACTCAAAGTAGTGACAGATGATTTAGAAGTAGAAGAAATAATACTAGCTGAAGAAATTAAATCAGAAAATCCTGAATGTCTAAAAAAAGTATTAGAACTTTTACCAAATGCAACAATATCTTTTCTATCACATGATAATTTTAAGAAAGAAACAAACTATTCAAAAGCAGTGATTCGTACAGGAGATAATAAAGCTTATTCAAATATTATTTTGAAATCAGGTATCTATTTTGGAGAAACAAAATAATGCATCTTGAAATGAAAGGTATTTACAAATCATTTGGTCCTGTAGAAGTTCTTAAAAATGTTCATTTTGATATCAAAGAAAATGAATTTCATGCATTGATTGGAGAAAATGGCGCTGGAAAATCTACTTTGGTGAAAATTCTAACTGGGATATTTCCTCATAATGGAGGAAATATATTTGTAAATGGTGAGGAAGTTCATTTCAAGTCGATACGAGATAGTGAAGAAAAAAAGATTGCAATAGTTAATCAAGAACTTAATGTTTTTAGTGATATGACTGTACTTGAAAATCTATTCTTATGCAAAGAAATAAAAACAAAAACTGGAAGAATTAATGTCAAAGAACAATCTAAATTAGCGAAAGAAGTTTTAGATAAATTAGGTATTGATATTGATTTGAATATAGCAATAGGTGAGTTATCAGTAGGACTTCAACAAATGTTGGAAATAGCAAAAGCTATTTTACTTGATGCTGAACTGATAGTTATGGATGAACCTACAAGTGCACTAACAGATAAAGAGATTAATGCCTTATTTGAAGTACTTGAAGTATTGAGAACAGAAGGTAAATCAATAATTTATATATCTCATAGAATGAAGGAAATCTTTCAAATATGCGATAGAATTACTATTCTAAGAGATGGAGAGTTTGTTATTACTGAAAAAGTAAAAAACATAACTTATGAAGATGTAGTTAAGAATATGGTTGGATATGATTTAGGTGGATTATTTCCAGATAAACCATATATAAAACTAGGTCCATCGTTACTAAGAGTTGAGAATATTTCAAAAGGTAAGTTATTTGAAAATGTTAGCTTTGAAGTACATGAGGGAGAAATTATCGGTTTTGCTGGTTTAATGGGTAGTGGTAGAACAGAAATAATGAATGCAGTATTTGGAATAGACCCATGTGACAAAGGAGAATTCTACGTTAAAGACAAACTTGTGAATATTAAATCAGTACAAGATGCTAAAAAACACAGAATAGGATATGTTACTGAAAATAGAAAAGAAGAAGGATTATTCCTAGATTTTACAATATTGGATAACATTCTATTCAATAATCTTAAAAAATTTAGCAATAGAAAAATAATAGATCATAAATTATCAAGTGATGAGGCAAAAAAATATACAGACTTGGTTAACCTGAAATTTAGAGGTTTAGAGCAATATGCTTCAGAACTTAGTGGAGGAAATCAACAAAAAGTTGTTTTAGCGAAGTGGCTTGCAAATAATCCACAAATACTAATTTTAGATGAACCTACAAGAGGAATTGATGTTAATTCTAAAAAACAAATATATCAGTTAATTTATGAATTAAGAAAGATTGGTATAGGATTCATAGTAGTTTCAAGTGAGTTAGTAGAACTACTAGGTATAACAGATAAAATTTATGTTATGCATGAAGGTAAAATGACTAAATCAATTATAAATGATAATTTATCTGATGAAACAGTGATGAAATATATGATGGGAGGTACAGACAATGGAGAAAGCGAGTAAATTACAACAGCCATTAGAAAAAGCTTTGAGCCTAATTAAGAAAAATATTCCCATATTAGGGCTTTTACTGATTATGTTATTTATATCAATAATACAACCAAGGTTTTTATCAAGTTATAATATTATAAGCGTACTGAGGCAGGCTTCAATAAATGGATTACTAGCATTTGGATTAACTATAGTAATTATATCTGGAGGAATTGACTTATCAGTTGGGAGTACATTAGCTGTATCAAGTATGGTTATGGCCCTATCAATCAAGGCTGGAGTTCCAGCATTTCCTGCTGTACTATTTTCATTACTTGTAGGATCTGCAATTGGAGTATTAAACGGTCTTTTAATCTCTAAAGGGAAATTACAACCTTTCATTGCTACTTTGGGGACTATGATGGTCTTTAGGGGAGTTACACTCTATTTATCTGAGGGATTACCAGTTTCAAAACTTGGAGAAGGGTTCATTGGTTGGATTGGAAGAGGGAGTATGTTAGGTATTCCTGTCCCAGTGTATCTTCTTACAATTGTTTTCTTAGTATTTGCATATTTTTTGAAACATACAACATTTGGAAAAAGAATTTATGCTATTGGTGGAAATGAAAAAGCTGCTCGATTATCGGGAGTGAAGGTTGAAAACAATATCGTATATATTTATATGATTAGTGGATTATTAGCTGCATTAGCAGGAGTAATCCTTACATCAAGAATTGATTCAGCTGTTCCAACTGCCGCAAAAGGTTATGAATTAACAGCAATTGCAGCAGCAGTAATAGGTGGTGCTAGTTTATCAGGTGGTAAAGGAAAAGCTACTGGAACTATCATTGGTATTTTAATTATTGCTGTGATTACAAATGGTCTTAATCTTATAGGTGTATCATCATATTTACAACAAATTATTACAGGAGTAATCATTTTGACAGCAGTACTATTAGATGGAAAAAAATAGTCATCAAAATTAATTTAAACCAAAAAGGTGTCGACCATAAAACGAAGAAGGAGAAAAAATTATATGAAAAAATTATTATTGGCAGTGTTATTAGTAAGTGTTTTAGCACTTTCTGCATGTGGACCAAAGGACTCAATGAAAATTGGTTTTGCATCATCAACATTTGATAATCCATTTTTCAACGATATTAAAGATGGTATTTTAGAAGTGTTGGAAGATTCTGAGTATGAACTAATTTCTTTAGGAGCAGACAATGATGCTTCTGTTCAAGCAGCTCAAATCGAAGATTTAATTGCTCAAGGTGTAGATTTAATTTTATTAAATCCAGTTGATAGTACAACAGTTGGAACTAAAATTATTGAAGCAAATGAAGCAGGAATTCCAGTAATTACAGTTGATAGAAATGCTGAAACTGGAGAAGTTATCGCTCATGTAGCATCTGACAATGTTGCTGGTGGAAAAATGGCTGCAACAGAATTAGCTGCAGTATGTCCAACAGGAGCTCCAGTACTACAATTAACTGGACAAGCAGGAGCATCAGCTGCAACTGATCGTCAAGCAGGATTTGAAGAAATTTTTGGAACTGCAAATATTGATCATACTGTAACAGCAAGTTGGAGTAGAGCTGAAGGTCAAGCAGTTACTGAAGCATTCTTAGCTACACAAACAGGAGATACAGTATGTGTATTTGCTGCAAACGATGAAATGGCTCTTGGAGTTGTTGAAGCAATCAAAGCTAACACTTCATTTGACTTATCAAAATCATATATTATTGGTTTTGATGCAATCGGCGATGCATTAACTGCAGTTGACGCAAGTGAAATGCATGCAACAGTAGCACAACAACCAGTTGAAATTGGTAGAATTGCTGCACAAATTGGATTAGACTATTTAGCAGGAGAAACAGTAGCAGCAAGTGTACCTGTTGAGTTAGCATTAATCAAAAAAGACTAATATAGATTACATGGTAATAAACTAATAGTGATTCAACCCTCTTATTAATGAAGAAACGAACTTATGGTTCGTTTCTTTATTTTCTATAAAAAATATATGGATTCTATTACCTTTGTTATAATACGACATTACTTAAACTTGTTTTTTTTAGTAGGATTGACTCCTATATTTATTATTATACATTGAACACTATTTACTATCTAATCTATGTATAAACTTATTATATACATGGTATAATAAGTATTTGTTAATATAAGTGAAAAAGAGGGGGTGGGATAATGAAAAAGTTAATATTGGTGCTTGCTACAGTTATTATGATGGTTGGATTGGTTTCATGTGATGGTGATGAACCTGGCACAGGAAAAACATCTAAATCAAATAAAGATATATCTTTAACAATTTAGGGTTAATACTTCCAAAATACTTATCATATTTTTTTATGTAAAATCAGTATAATAAAGCCCTTAGGGTCTTTTATATATCGAATCTATAGAACCTGTAATTTATAATAAAATATGTTATACTGTATATGATAAAAAATATAATGATAGGTGTGATTCTATGTTAAAAAAAATATCAAAAATATTAGTTATTCTATTACTAACATTTATTTTAGTAATCAATATTCCCATTATTCAAGTGAATCATCAAGAATCTGATATTGATTACAGTAACTGGATGTTTGAAAATATAGAAGATGATTTAAAAATAGTAGATTTGAAAATGTTAGGAGCACACGATGCTTTTTCAAAAGATATAAACATATTTAGTGAACCTGATTTATATGCTGACGGAATTATGAAAGGTTTAGTCGGAACAGTGCTAAAAGGATATTTAGTTAAACAGTCTGTTACTCAAATAGCTGATACTTTACAATTGTTAAATAGTGGAGTCAGATATCTTGATATTAGATTAACTTATAATAATGGAGAATGGACCACTAAACATAATTTTACATCAAGTAGTTTTGATAGTATCGCTTCTGATATAGTAGAATACTTGAATGAACATGATGGAGAATTCTTGATTCTTGATTTTCCACACATTAATGGATTAGATTATGATAGTGTTGAAGATTATCAAATTTTCCTAGATATGCTTGAAGAAACAGGATTGTTTGCCTTTAACTATACTAACGATTTAAAAGAGTTAGGGGAGATAACTTATTTTGATATAACAAATAATAAAACAAGTTCTAGTGTTATCATTGTTGATAAGTTCAGAAGTGAGTCCAAAGAAACATATTTGTATGAGACAACTATAAGATCTAACTGGGCAAACAATGATAGTTTTAGTGGTACTGTACAATTCTTAAAACAAGAGAGTGAATTAATTAATGAATCCAGTGAATTTGATAATTCATTTAAAGTAATGCAAGCTGTTACTACAATGCAAAAGTCTCTTCCAGGAGTTTTGAATAGTCTTACAACATATTCACTAATTGAAAGAGCATCAGATTTTAATAACTATTTAATAATGCATGATGACTTTGAAGAGATATTTAATGAACTACCAATTATAATGGTCGATTATTCAAATACAAATGAAGATGGATTTTTAGACAATATAATGCAATTGATTATAGATGCAAACACATAGTTGTAAAACCTAACTAATATTTGTATAATGAAGATAGCAAGTTACAAATAAGGTATCGGCATAAAGCTGATGCCTTTTTGTATTATTCTTGGGAAGAAATAATTGCAAATTAAAAAATATTTAATTTAGAATAATATAAGAGAACAATTTAAATTTCAAACAAAACTAGATTGATAATTTATTTGATATATATATTATAATGTTTATAATTAAAGTAAGGAGGTGCTATTATGACAAAGTTGATGTTAGTTCTGTTTGAATCTTATCCCAAATCTCAGAAAAATAAATTTGTCCTTGAAACAAACAACAAAAACTATCTTAGGTTGTTATTTTTATCTAAAATTATGATAGGAATATCTATTTTGATGTATTTGATTTCAATTTTAGAAAATGAT
>JAOZRX010000098.1 GCA_029939945.1 Candidatus Izemoplasma sp.
TTTTTTTTCTACTAATAATTCTTTTTTTTCAAAAACTCTAATAGTCTAACAGAATGATTTTCAAATATTTCATTTTCACTATTTTCGCGATAAATAATTAATTTTCCTTCTTCGAGATACCGATGATTTTTACGTAGGGCGTATAATTTCAAATGGTTTACTATTACTCTTAAATCATCAGAAAAAACTAAATATGCAAAATATCCATCGTTTGTTATTTCTTTTAAAGCGAGTGTTTGTAAATTTTTATTTAACGGATAGTTTCCAATGAATTTACACACTTTATCATCAAATAAATTATATTCATCGTTCAAACTAAATGAGATTACATGATATTTGAATGATCGAAAATAAACTACTTCCAAGTTTTCTATATTTACATAATCACATAGCACATTATTATACCAATTATAGATTACAATTGCTGGGAAATACTCTTTTCCTTTCATTTTTATATCCACTATAGTAAAAATAATATATTTACCATACAAATATTTTAAAGATTCGTTAGGAGAATTCAAGTAAAGAGTGAATGTATCTCCTTTTTTATATGGGAAATTAAATCGATTTATTCGGGGTAATACTTTTTTGGGTATTTCAAAATTATATTTATATTGCTTAGGATAACTTATAATTTCAATCATTTCTTTAACTTGCTCTAGTGTAAAAATACTATCAATGCAACAGTTAATTAGATCATTATTCAAAATCGCCAAAGATTTCTTAAAAATGTTTTTTCTAGATTGACCTAGGCGCACTAATACTACTGCTACTCCAATTATTGAATAAAATCCATTGTAATCTCTTTCTTCAAATAACTCCTGATAATCATTTAGAATTCTTTCAACTGCATATGGTTCACTATCAAATAAATAATCTATTAAAGTATACCCGGGTTCTGCAAGTAACATGTCTCCATCTGGGTTAAAATATTTATAAAGTTCATCCTTTAGTTCTTTCTTCATAGTTAGTATCCTTTCTTACCCCTCAAATATTCATCATATATGGCATTCATTATTAGTTCTGTTGAGTACCTGCTTTCACTAACGCTATATCTCGCGACTTTTGTTCCATATAGAGCTAGATAAAATGCAATTAATCCTGTCTCAACTACACGAGCTTTTGCTAAAGTACAATTAGCATTACAAATAGTGGTTATTACCCACATATCAGTGTCACTATTGAACTTTCCAGAATATTTATGTTCTTTTAACCTTCTATCAAAGTTGCTAGTTAATCCAACATAAAATGGTAATCCATTACGGAGAAATATATAAACTGTATAACCGTCTTGATTACTAGACTTATCAGTAAATTGAGTACTAGTAGCATCAGCAATTTCAGAAACACCTAAACCAAAGTTCATTGCTAAGTAGATTGCTGAATATTTAATAAAATCCTCATTTTTGATTCCTCTGTTAACTATTGTAACTCCCATAATTAACAAACCACTTAAAACTACACCTATTATACTTCCGCCACCGCCTCCAGAACCAAGTCTGCAGCCCAACGACATTGCTAAACCAGTATTCGCTATAAGACAATATCCATATCCACTAGGATCAATATTCATAATAGGGTTATTCTCAGTATATGAAAACATATTATTACCTAATACAGTATTAGATGCTGCTAACATACCATCAGCATTT
>JAOZRX010000056.1 GCA_029939945.1 Candidatus Izemoplasma sp.
AACCGCTGACCTCCTGCGTGCAAGGCAGGCGCTCTCCCATCTGAGCTAAGGCCCCATTTTTGGTGGGCCTGAATGGAGTTGAACCATCGACCTCACGCTTATCAGGCGTGCGCTCTAACCAACTGAGCTACAGGCCCCCCACCAAAAAGATTTAAGTGCGTTAATTATTCTACTATTTCTCATTGCTATTGTCAATACATTTAACTGATTTTTTACATTTTATATTATTATAAAAATGGCTGGGCTAGATAGAGTCGAACTATCGATCCCGGAGTCAAAGTCCGGTGCCTTAACCACTTGGCCATAGCCCAAAAATGGTGGAGGGGGACGGATTCGAACCGCCGAACCCTAAGGAACAGAGTTACAGTCTGTCGCGTTTAGCCTCTTCGCTACCCCTCCGGATACGCAAAATATATTTTATACTAATACTAAATAAAAATCAAGTTATTTTTCAGGATATTTTATTGCGTTTTTTATAAGCTTTTCTCTAATGATTTCTGATACGTCAAATCCTAAGTCATAGGCTAATGCAATTGAATAGATTAAAACATCAGCAATTTCTTCCTTAACATTTACCATATCTGCTTGTTCTGGACCCCACTGATAGTTTTCAAGAAGTTCAGCAGCTTCAATAATTATTGATTTAGCAAGATTTTCTGGATTATCGCTATTATCCCAACCTCTTTTATCTCTAAATTCAATTATTTCATTTATTATTTTTTCCATATACACACCTCTTTTTTATTCTATCATAAATAATATTTGCTTTTACATAAAACACAAAACAATCATTGATATTTATATACCTTTAAAAAAACTATTTGAAAATGGCTGCTTAACTTTGAGTGTATGCTGATTTTGAATAATGTTTAATGAATACACTTTTAATCTGTGAAAGAGTTACAGGCATCAACGTAAAGGATTTGAGACAGTAAATAGGAGTTAAATAGATATCTCATTTAATTAAAAAATAATGATAAAAGAATTAGAGGAAATAAAAAGTAATCAATCTTCAAGATTAACCACTTTCTTTATTCTCTTATTTAATGTGGGACGATCTATCATAACTACTCTGTCACATCCTGTACACTTTAATTTTACATCTGCACCAGTTCTAATTACTTCCCATCTATTTGTTCCACATGGATGACCTTTTTTTAAAATCAAAATATCTCCATTTTCTATCTTATTCATTATGTATTACCAATTGAGGGAATGGTATTTCAATATCATTATTAATACAGAATATTATTAAATCATTTCTTATATCTCTTTCAATCTGAAAATGCTCTGATGAAACAGTTTTGGCAATAATTCTCATATTAATACTCGAATCAGCTAGTTCAGTTATTCCTAAGTATCTAGGCTTTTCAATAATCATATCGTATTTCCCATCAATACTTTCAATAAATTTAGAAATTAATTTTGGAAATTTAACTAAATCAGTATTGTATGAAACCCCAAAGTTTATTACTGCAACACTATCTTCTTTAGAAAAATTAATAATACTGTTCATTTGTCCATTTCTAATAATTTTAATTTCTCCGCGCCAATTCTTAATTTTTGTTATTCTTAATCCAAGTTCTAAGACATTTCCTTTAAACCCATCAGCTTCTATTACATCACCAACATTGAATGATTCTTCAAATATTATGAAAAATCCACTTATAAAATCTTTTACAATTTCCTGAGCTCCAAATCCTATAGCTAGACCAATTACTCCAGCACTTGCAATAAAAGGAGTTACATCAATTTTTAATTCAGTTAATACAATCATTGAGATGATAAACCATATTACATATTTACTAATACTAGAAGTCAATTTGCCTATAGTTAAAGCTCTTGGACCTCTTTCTTTTATCTTAAATAACTTAAATAAAATCTGTTTAACAATAACAATAGAAATTAATCCAATTAAAATCCAAACCACAACTAATATTAAACTAGTAATTAAAGCTGCAAGCTCAGCTGAAAAACTTAACTTATCAAATAGATTTAATAAAATATCTCTAATAGAATCCATATTTAATTCCTCCTACTTAAAAATTGAATTAGTTTTTTTAATTCTTTTTCATCAGAAAATGAGAAAGAAATACTATTCTTATTAATTTTGAATTTAATATCTGAACTTATCAAATTATTTAACGTATTTTGAGTTTTTTCTAAAATACTTTTTGATATTAGAATCTCATTTTCTTTGTTATTTATATTTCTAATAATACTTTCAATATCTCTAACTGTTAATTTTTCTTTAACAATTTGATTACGTAATCTGATGCATAACTCAGTATCTTTTAACTTACTTAAAGCTCTAGCATGGCCCATAGAAATCTTTCCTAAATTAATATCATCAATTACAGTCTTAGGTAAGTTTAGTAGTCCTAAAATATTTGTTACATAAACCCTGCTTTTACCGATTTTTCTTCCTAGTTCTTCATGAGTCAATTTTAAATTATATATTGCTCTTTCAAAAGCAATTGCCTCTTCAATTGAAGTTAAATCTTCTCTTTGTAGATTCTCTAAAATAGCTAATTCAGATAAGTATATAGCGTTATATTCTCTAATAATACTAGGAACAGTTGTCATTCCAGCAAGTTTACATGCTTTTACTCTTCTTTCTCCAGCAACTAACATATACCCATTTGCAGCAGGTTTTAATATAACAGGCTGTATAACTCCATGTTCTTTAATTGATTCACATAATTCAATTAATTTTTTCTGGTTAAAAACTGTTCTTGGTTGTTCTGGATTTGGTTTTATTAAACTAATTTCAATATCTAAAACTTCTTCATTTAAATTTACTTCAATTTTGTTTTCCTCGATTAAGTCACTGATGCCTCTTCCTAATTTAACCTCGCTCACTAAGTGCAACCATTTCCTTTGCTAAATTTTGATAACTTATTGAACCTTTAGAACGAGGAGAGTATTCTGTTACAGGAAGCCCGTGACTTGGAGCATTAGAACACTTAACATTTCTCGGAATAATAGTTTTAAAAACTTTTTCCTTAAAATATGTTTTTACTTCATTTATTACTTCATATCCAATATTACTTCTAGTATCAAGCATTGTTAAAAGAACTCCTTCAATCGTTAGAGTTCTTTTATTATGTTTTTGCTTTGTTTGTATCAATCTTATAGTATTTAATAATTGTGTTAATCCATCTAATGCTAAAAATTCACACTGCACAGGAATAAGAACACTATCTGAGGCCATTAAAGCATTAATAGTAACTACTCCCAAAGAAGGTGGACAATCAATTATTATAAAATCATAGTTATCTCTAACTTCTTCGAGTGCATTAGAAAGAATAAAATCTTTATTATCATGAGATATTAAAAAACTCTCAATATTTCCTAACTCATATCTAGAAGGCAAAATATCAACATTTACACTATCAACTTTTTGAATTACATCTTTGATGTTTGCTTTATCACTAAATACGTCAGCAACTGTAGTTTTTAAATTAGCTCGATTAATACCCATTGACATTGTAGCATTTGCTTGATGATCAACATCAACTAATAAAACTCTCTTACCCAAGTATGAGAGAGAACTTGCTAAATTTACACTGGTAGTTGTTTTCCCAACCCCACCTTTTTGATTACTTATTGCTAAAATTTTCCCCATATATCTTACACCTCAAATATTACAATTTTCTTTAAAAGAAAGTAATATAATTTTATCATAATTTCTATCAAAATAATATACTCTAAACGTAAAAGTTATCCACAGATTCTGTGGATAACTTTGATTATAAGTACTTCTCAAATAACTCTTGATTGTCGAGATAAAAATTCACTTGCTCAAATGACACAAATTCTCTAAATTCCTTTGAAATAAGAAACTCAGTAATCTCTTCATGAGTCAATATTCTTGCAACTTTACCCCATCTATCATATTGGGTAACTTCTGTTTTTAAATACTTATACAAAATCGATAATGCTAGTATCTTATCAATCTTATTATTAAACAGTTTTTCTAAACTGTATTCATACCTGGTTTCCTGAAACTTTTTGTCTCCTTTAAACAATGTCGTAAAATCAAACAAAATTGAAACTAGTTCACTTCTAGAATTTATTAAATACTTTTGTAATTCTACAGCGTATTTTCTAGTTATAAGCGGTAATTCTTTATCCTCAACAATTTTATTAATTTCTTGATCGTGCAAGAAAAAGTAAAATTCTACCACTTCAGCAATCTTATTACCATCCTCTTCAAAAAATTCATTAATAAATACTGATAATTCACTAACTAATTGCTGGAATTTAGAGTTTTTATATAACGGTTCAATTTCATTTTTTTCTAAGTGTTCCTTTAAATACTGGAGACTAAACGTTTGATATTTTTCTAGTACTTTATTCATTTTTACCCAATCATTATTCATCTTCTCATATATATTATCTGAAACAATAAACTGTATTAAGAAAACTATGTAAAACCCAATTAGTATTGCTTGATATGTTAATGATGAATATTCAATACCAGATGAATTAATTCCTACAATTGATTGTCCATTTTGTGCAATGTAATATACACCATAGATTGTTATACCGCCACCATATATTAAATAAGTTATAATGTCTTGGTAAAAAATAATAACTGTGAGAGTTACAAAGAATAACATATATCCATAAAAATGGTCTGTCCCACCAACATAAAATATAGTTAATCCAATAATAGTATAAATACTTAAATGCATAGCCCATCTATTTAGATTAATTAGAGTTAAAACCATGGTCAAAACTAATAATAGGGCAAATCCAATTGGTATTAAAATATCAACGTCTTTCGTAAAAGTATTATAACTAGATAGTGGAATGCTTAAGGTAACAAAAATAAATAAGAAGATTGTTACTATTCCAACCTTAAGTCTAAGAACTTCATTAAATGTCAAAAATTCACTATTTCTAATTCTATTTATCATCGATTTCATACTATCACTTACCTTCCAAATGGTCTTTAACAATAGTATCAAATACTTCATTATTCTCTAAATAAATACTAATAATATTTCTATCTATTCTATGGAAATATTCAGAGTTATATAAAATGTCTTTGATTTTTTCTTCTTCTAACTCATTTAAGTAAGGTTTATCAATTTTTAATAATGCATAAAATGTAACAAATGCAATTATCATAACATAATTGTTATCTCCTTGATGGCTGAAAGACTTGAATTGAGATTCAGAGAAAATCTCTTTTCTAGAAACCTCTATACCATAAGATTGGCTAGATTTAATACCTATTTTTCTCATTTTATTGTTAATCTCTAATTCCATATTCATTAATTCTGTAATCTCTTTTTGATTATATTCAGGATATTTATCTAATACTTCTTGCATGGATAAAACATTGGTATCTCTAAGTATACTGATCTTTCTATCAAAAATATTTGTAATCCCAATTTTCTTTGAAAGTTCATTAGAGAACTTAGAAAGAGAAGAATAATACAACTCACTATCTAAATCAGATTTAGTATTAATTTTTTCGATTTCAAGAAGCAGTTCCATATTTCTAACTTCAGATTCTTTTATTTGGGCTAATTGATTATAAAAGAATGTTTTTCTTTTTATTAATATGTACGAAGACAAACTTAGTAATAAAACAAATATAATTAAAAAAACCAAAATAAGGAATGTTTGTGAATCATTATTCCCAGTTAACTGGAAAATCTCTGGAAATCTAATTATGAGTAGAGAACCTGAAATAAATAATGTAAAATTACTTAAAATCATTGCCTTAAAATCCTGGTAAATTGCAGTTATTGCATATACTAAGAATAATGCAGTAAAAATACTGGGTGTTTGAAATCTAAGAATCAAAGTAATTGTAATTGAATATATTCCTAGAGTATTTATATACATAGCAATTTTTAAATTGTTATAATGATCCTCATCATATGAATAGAAAGCAAAATTAATAATAAATATGAGTAAGAACATTGTCATTGTAGATACTATCATTT
>JAOZRX010000057.1 GCA_029939945.1 Candidatus Izemoplasma sp.
ACCCATGAAGCCCCTTCTTCAAATTGAATTTTCAATTAAGTGGGGGAGTATTCACGCTCTCTTTGAAAATGATAAAATAGTTGCAGTATCATCATTATGGAATTGGGGTAATATTATTGGTGACATAGGTATATTAGTTCACCCGGATTACAGGGGAAAAGGATATGCTAAAACAGTATGTCAAACCTTGATGAGTAGCATAGATAAAAAGTATGTTTGGAGATGCGATGAGGTAAACAAAGGATCGTACAATCTAGCCATTTCAATAGGGTTTATTCATCACGGATTAATTCATGAATTAGAAAAAAAATCGTTGTAAAATAAATTCCTAATTTTGTAAAATTATGTTAGTGTATTTCTTGTGCTAATCCCATTTCACTATTTATCTAGATATCTAGAAGACTCCCTGTTCAAATTAATTTATTCAATTAAGCGGTGGGAGTTTTCACTAAGGCAGTAAGGTGAATTTAATATAATAAGGAGTGATGACGGTTAAGTCATCACTCCTATTTTTTAAAATTTTCACACGGCCATGGATTATCACTTATGTGTATCAATCAAACTCTTCATTTGAAAGTGTAAATTCACTTCTTCTTAATAGAAGTAATACCTACAGTAACTACAATTATTAAAGATATTATTAATAGCCCTAATGCAATCATAGTTGATGTATAAACAAATTGAGAATTATCAAGCAAAAAGTTTAAAGGGCTTCCATTACCAGTATTTAGCAACATAAAATCTCTATCTAATAATTGATTAGCTATCATTGCAACAAACATTAATATTAATGTGACACCTAGAGCTTTAGGGATATCTTTTATGCTGATTTTATAATATCCTCTACTTATCATATAGATAGGAGCAAATAACATTATCCCATGATATGTAAAACTTAACAATGGAAAGAAATTATCATCAAATGGAATCCAGTGATTATTACTTCCTATTATATTAGTAGGTAATATTATAGCAGCAAGAGTTGCTGCTATAACACTTGCATAAGCAGCTGGTTTTATAAATCTTTCAAGCTTAGAATCTTCTTTTGCGAAGTAAAGAATAGGGTATAGATATAAAGGTAAACTACATAAATGAAAAGGTAAGTGATTCATCGGAAAAGATGAATCACGAATAGTCATTACAGTAAGTTTGATTAGTTCAAGCAATATTAATGCAATTGATAGTTTTAACATCATTGATTTATTAGCTTTATAGTTTTTTTCTTTGTTCATGAATAACAATACTACAACAAGTACTATTATATACAAAATTCCTATTAAGTGTTTAGTTCCAAATATGGGTGCGGTAAGTAAATACATTATGTTTCCTCCTAATTGTAGTGATACTTTTATAGTATTTCATTTTCTTTATAATTGAATTTAATATTATTATTATATACATAGTCGATTAAATAAACAATGAAAATAACTATCAAAGTAAAAGGATACATAATAAAAAACTGATTAACTCCTTTTATAGTAAAAGGAATAGTTCCTTGTAAAAATAAATAATCGACATGTTCATTAATTAGTAATTCTTGGAGCACTTCAACATTAAATAAAACAACTAATAATCCAAGTGCTACTTGCCAATAGTTTTTTATGTTAAGTGTATATGCCTTTGTAATCATTAATACCATTGGGATAAAGATTATTTCATAGTGTGCTAATAGACTTTCCAATATATTCAATGTCAAGTATTTATCGTTAAAAACACCATCTGGAACAATGAACACCAACACAGCTCCAGCTAGTCCTGTAGTGATAAAGAAATCTTTCCCTTTTTTTATATCAAAAATGATAAAAAATGACAAAAAAATCGTATTAACATTACACAAATAAAAAGGCCATAAAACTTTTATAAAGTCTTCACCATTGTAGATTCGTACTCCTCTTCTTAAGAAATAGATAAATAAGGTAAATATTGCTAACTTCTTCATTTGATTATGGATATATTTTGAATCTTTGTTTCGTAAGATATAAGAAAAAAAGATTATTGAAAAAACTAGAAAAACTATAGAAAAAATATGAATTAATCCGAATTTATAGTCCCCAGGCATAAATCCATCAAATAAAAAGCCATTTATCAATTCTGTCACAATATCACCACCTTTTTTCAATTATATCATATTATAGAAATTTTGGATATTTGAATCATAATAAAATGGGTAATGCCTTTTACTATCCGATGTGTTAGAATGATAAAGGTGGTGATTTTATGATTCCTATTCTAATAGTAATTGTACTACTTACAGCAATAAACGCATTATTTGCTGCTAGCGAGATGGCATTAGTATCTATAAAGCCTAGTACAATGTATCAATTAATACAAAAAAAAGAAAAAAACAGTCGTATATTAGAAAAAGTTACTGAAGACTCTACTAAGTATTTAAGCACTATACAAGTAGCTATTACTTTTTCAGGATTTTTAAGTAGTGCTTTTGCTGGTAGCCAATTATCAGTTTACCTAGTAAATATGTTTGATAATATGGGTATTACATTACCTAATAATATTGCTGTAATAATAATTACAGTATTATTATCATTCTTTACATTAGTCTTTGGAGAATTAGTGCCTAAACGAGTAGCTCTTGTTAAATCAATTAAGATAGCTCTATTTAGTGCACCAATCATCTATATAGTAATGAAAGTATTTGCTCCATTTGTATGGCTCTTATCAGTATCTACAAGAGGAGTTGTTAGACTCCTAGGTATCAAGGTAAAACAAAAAGAAGAACATGTTACTGAAAAAGATATTAGAGAACTAATAGTATACGGACATATAGAAGGATTATACCAAAAACAAGAAAAAGAAATGTTAGAACGTATCTTCTTATTTGATGATTTAAACGTTGATAGTATTATGACACCAATTGAAAAAGTAATTTCAATCGATTCTGAGGAACCTAATTTTCAAGTCATGGATAAAATTATAGAATCTAAGTTCTCAAGAATACCTGTATATAAAGAAACTCAGGATAACATCCAAGGAGTTATCCTAACAAAAGATATTCTAGAGAGTATGTATCATA
This sequence comes from Candidatus Izemoplasma sp., assembly GCA_029939945.1. Taxonomy (GTDB): domain Bacteria; phylum Bacillota_I; class Bacilli_A; order Izemoplasmatales; family Izemoplasmataceae; genus JAFGXW01. Next base: position 3,032 of record JAOZRX010000057.1, read on the forward strand.
CTAAAGGTCTAGAAGTAAAAATAAAAGATCTAATAAGAGAGCCTTATGTAGCATTAAGCACAATGAAGATTAATCGTTTATTATTAGATATGAAACAAAAGAAATATCATCTAGCTTTTATTATGAATGAAGAAAAAAAAGTTTTAGGCATTGTAACCTTAGAAGATATCATAGAAGAAATCGTTGGAGAAATATACGATGAACACGATAAATAGTGATAAAAAAAGATGTTAGATCGTTTTTTTAATCGAATATGCCATATAAAAAGACCTTGAAGGTCTTTTTATTATATATTAGTAAGAATTAATTCTGTTTTTATTGTATTTCCCATACGCCATTTATATATATGTAAGTACCTGCTTCTTTACTTACATCATAAATTGCCTTGAATGATTTTCCATGCCATCCAAATGATGTATTATTTTGAATTGTTACATCATTACCTATTGTTATTTCAGTTATAAAATTAGAACCATATCCAAATGCACCAGAGCCAACAAAAGTTAAACTATCAGGTAAAGTTAGTGAAGTTATTTGGTTATTTGAGAATGCTCCAGCTTTAATTGTTGTAATACCTTCTTCAAACAAAACTGATTGAAGTTGATTCCCATTAAAAGCATTATATGATATTTCTATAACAGATGCAGGTATTGAAATTGTGCTTAAGTTATTTGAGTGAAATGCATTTCCACCAATTGTTGTAATTCCTTCTTGGATAATAACACTAGTTAATCCATCACTATGAAAACAACTATGACCTATTTCAAGAATTTCTATATCGTTTATAACTTGAGGAATTACGATTTCTGATCCACCAGTTGTATCATAAGATTTTATTCTATTCTTTACAGATGTAAAATAAATAACATCTGTTTCTTGAATTATATTATTGTTATTACTTATGTCAATAACATCAATATTATTATCTAAAATAACATATGTAAATATAATAAATATTTTTGCATCAATTATTACATTATAATCAAATTGATTTTTTGGTTCCTCCATTGTGACTATAAAAGAGAATAATTCACTAGATCCATTTAACTGTAATGTTTCAGGGTTTAATTCACTATAACTAACATTAATTAGTTCATTTATATTTGAAAACAAGCTTTGGTCTAAAAACTCATTATTCTTTTCAATAAGTACTTCATGTTGAATGTCTAGTTTCCCAAGAGTATTTGCACCTGAGAGTTGAGTGGTATCACTTTCTTCAGCCCATGATAGGTTATAAATTAAATCAATATGGTCTACTGCTCCAAATAAACTATTTTCAACTTGAACTGCGGGAACCAATAGTCCACCAGAAACTAACTCATTTGATATTTCAAAAATGGTAGAAACTTTTTTACTTGAACCAACTGTAAGTACATCAGTCACTTCGTTTGAAGTTCCTTCAATGTAACTTGCCCAGTAAGCAAAACTTCCTGTAGTCAAAACTAAAGATAAAAGTAATAACAATGATACTATTCTCTTTGATTTTCCATTTATAAAATTTTTCATAAGTTTGACCTCCAAATTGTTCTACACTTTGATTCTCCTACATTATAAAGAATAATGGAAGGCTTCTTGAGAAGAGTTAAGATTAATTTAAGTTTTGAGAAAATCAATAGTTTTTTGAGATGCACTTTATTATGGAATGTTGTTACATCATTTTATCTCCTACGTTTAAGAAAACTCTCTCTTCAAACTAATTTATTCAATTAAGTGGTGGGAGTGTTCACATAAGAAAGTTGCATATCTCTATTCCTTTTATTTACAATATTATTTTGACTTTTAACTGCTTTCGTGTATATAATGAATACATACACTGCAAAAAAATGCAAAAAAATGCAAAAATTTAAAGGAGAGAATATGAAAAAGGCGATTATCGGTGGTACCGGAGTATATAATGTATATGATGTTACTGAAAAAAGAGAGCTGGAAACAAAGTTTGGTAAAGCAAAATTCGATGTAATAAACGTAGAAGGTGAAGAAATTTGTTTCTTCTCTAGACATGGTAGTAATCATTCATTACCTCCACATAAAATAAATTACAAAGCGAATATGGCTGCTTTAAAAGCTATAGGGGTTACACACATTTACGGAATGGTAACAGTGGGTTCTATTGATTTAAACATCAAAGAAGGAAGTATAGTTGTAATTGACGATTTTCTAGATTTTACAAATGGAAGAGATGCAACTTTCTTTAATGGAGAAAATGGTGTAGTTAATCATGTTGATATGACTGATCCATACTGTGTTAACTTAAGAACTGAGTTTATTAAAAAAGCAAAGGAACTAGGTGTTGAAGTAGTTAAGAAAGGTGTCTATGTTTCAGCGAATGGACCGAGATTTGAAACTAAAGCAGAAATTAAGATGTATCAAATGCTTGGTGGAACTGTTGTTGGTATGACTAATGTTCCAGAAGTAGTGTTAGCAAAAGAATTAGGAATGTGCTATTCAGCTATTGGATTAGTATCAAATATGGCTTGTGGGATTAAAGATGAAAATCTTGCTCAAAAAGATCATAAAGGCGCAATTGCTAATGCCAAAGTAGATGTAACTAATATTATGCTAAAAGTATTTAAAGAAGAATTAACTCAAGATAAATGCGATTGTTTGAATGCAGTTATGTAAAGGAGTATTAAAATGAAAAAAATCTTCAAAGTACAATCTGCACTTTTACCAACACCTATTCATAAATTGAAAAGAATAAGTGCGGAAATTGGCAAAGCTAATATTTATATTAAGCGAGATGATTTAACTGGAATTGGGATTGGTGGAAATAAACTTAGAAAACTAGATTATATTATTGGAGATGCGATTGATAAAGGATATACTACTGTTCTAACTTCTGGTGGAAGACAAACGAATCATGGACGATTAACTGCTGCAGCTGCAGCGAAGTT
>JAOZRX010000058.1 GCA_029939945.1 Candidatus Izemoplasma sp.
AGATAGTTGGAAATCACTCACACGCGACCCCAACATATTTTAATAGGGGCCAAGACTTGATTCGTGTGAATGCCTTAGTTTTTAAGGACTCCTAAAGATTAAGTAAGAGGCTACCGCTGTGGTAGAACAGAGGTTCTGCATTGGGTGGTTTCCAATAATCTAGGATTTTTATATATATATTTTTAAACAAATTTGCTAAAAAATGGTAAAATATTCATGAGGTGATAATGTTGGCAGATTTTTTTAATTACAAAAGTCCTTATAGAGTTGAAAATTATACTGAACTTGAAATGTATAAACTTAGTACATTGGAATATATATTACCTATTTTATTTGTATTTGTTTCGGCTGTTTTATTAATATATTTTAGAAATTATTTTAGGAATAATGAGAAAAGAGATAAGAATGTTAGATTGTATGCTGGAGTAGTTTTTGTAGTTATATATCTTAGCCATTATGTTTTCAGATTTGCACTTTATGGTTTTGATACAATTGTTTTACCATTCCAACTATGTAGTATAAGCATGTTTTTAGCAATTATACTAATAATTACTAAGAGTAGAACAATTCATTCTTTTGTATTATATACTGGGGTTCTTGGTGGACTAATTAGTTTATTTATTCCAGTGTATTTAAATGATTCAAGTTATTATCGGTATTACCAATATGTACTTGCACATTCGTTATTAATATTAACACCAATATATTTTATGGCTGTTCATGATTATATACCAAGTAAAAAAGAAACTATTTATGGATTCTTGATTTTACAAACAATAGCTACATTTATGGTGATCTTTAATTACTTCATGGGAACAGATTTTATGTTTGTCTTTATAAATGCAGACAAAATTGAAAAATTCCCAGTTATTGAAAATTTTGGTGGAATACCACTATATTTACTGTGGGTTGAAATAGTAGGAATAACTATTTACACTATTGCTTATAACTTAATAAGAGTAGTTATTAAAATAAATAAGAAATATAAGATATTATAAGGAGGATTTTATGCAAGCGATTAAACAGTATGGTTGGGCAGTAAAGATTATTGGAGCGGCGTTATTGATTGCAATAGCAGTATTTTTAGAACTAGGAGACGGTGAAGGTATAGTTATTCCATTTGTTGGTGGAGCAATAATAATTTATTCAGTAATTAGATTAGTTCCTTTTGTGAAAACACAAAAAAATGATTTAATTAAAACAATTAATATTATTGAGATAACAATAGACATCGGAATTGGTCTTGTACTAATTATTGTTGAAATATTTACATCTTTTGATTTGGGAATTTGGTTTGGATATTTACTTGGAATTTACTTGATGCTTAGAGGTGCAGTTCATTTTTATGGTATTTCTTTAGGAGTAGAAAAAAGTGATGTTGTACTATATTTATTCCATGTTTTTGCACTTGTAGTAGGTAGTTATATTTTCTTCTTTGATGGAGGATTTACAGCTGCAATATTAATTCATATTATTTTATTCTTCACTGTTGTTTCAGGTGGTTATCTTATTTATGATGGATATAAAGGTTATCGAGTTTATCGATATCAAAAAACATTATCAATGCCTGCAGCAGATAAACCTGTTGATACAGTAGGTGATAGACAAGTTCCAGTCGTAGAAAAAGAAGAACCTGTTCAAGATCACGTAGTAAGTTAACAACATATAAAAAGCCAATCAATTTTTAGATTGGCTTTTTTTAATGTATTAAGCGCTAGTAATGGTAGTATTCAGGCATTTGTGCTATTCCTTCAATGACATTAATGCAAGATATCCTAGGGAATGTAAGACATTTGTTACTTAATAACTTCGTTGGCCAGTCTGACATAATATATAATATTCCGTGTTTTCTTTAGGATACTACTAATATTATTTAAGAGAGTATACATTGGAATATTCTTAGCAATCGGAATAGAAGATTCTTCTAATTCACTAGGTTTTCTGATATCAATTATTATTAAGTTTTCTTGTTTAATAATATTTAGGAAATCTTATGCGTAAATATGTTGTAAATTATCATTATATTCTTCCAAAAAAATCACCTAAATCCTTTAATAGTAATACATTTATTATATAATATCTTTTGACAAAAACCATAAAAAATGTATAATTATTTTGTATACTAATTATAGGGGGCAACCATTATGGTTAAAGAAATGTGTTATAAATTAAACAAGAGCAGTATGCTTTATAAAAGATTAATGTCAAAACATCTAGAACGCTTAAATATTACTTATTCACAGTTAATGGTTTTGAGAGTTGTAAATCAAGAACCAGGAATTACTGCGAAGGAAATTTTAATGCAAATGGATACTGATAAAGCAACTTTATCAGGAGTTCTTTCTCGTCTTGAAAAGAACAGCTATATTAACAGAGTGAAAAATGTAAAAGATAAACGTATTCAAAACATTTATATTAGTAAAGGTAGTGAACACCTTTGTAATGAAGTTTCTGTTATTGAAAAGGCTTGTATTAGCGATTTAGTTGATGGAATTTCATTAGGTGAAGCTGAACAATTTTTGCAAATTTTAGACCGTTTTATCGAGAATCAAGTTAATAAAATTGAACAAAAATTTTAATAATAAGTCTCTAAATAATTGTTAATTATTTGGAGATTTTTTTTAATATTCTAGTAAATTAAATGAATTTTTTGTGTTATAATTATTTTAGTGATTAATATTATGAGGAGGAAATTATGGGTATTTTAAGAGAATTATCAATGTTAAATAGTATTCCTGGCAATGAAAGACAAGTTAGGGACTTTATGACGATGAAAACAAAGAAATTAGGAAACATCAGCTATGATAATTTAGGATCTATTATCATAGAAAAAGTTGGAAATCCAGATGGTCCAAAAATAATGGTTGCGGGACATATGGATGAAGTAGGATTTATGGTAACAACAATTACTGAAGAAGGATATGTTAAATTTACTCCTGCGGGTGGTTGGTGGAGCCAAGTAATGCTTGCTCAACAAATGACAATTACTACTAATGCCGGTAAAGAAATAAGAGCAGTAATCGGAGCAAAAGCACCTCACATTTTAACTCCTGAAGAAAGAAAAAAACCAGTTGAAATGGATAAAATGTATTTAGATTTAGGTGTAGAAAATAAAGAAGAAGCAGAAAAACTAGGAATTAAACCTGGTGATATGATTACACCTTATATAGAATATCAAAGATTAAGTAATCGGAAATATTTACTTGGAAAAGCATGGGATAACCGCGTTGGTTGTGCAGCTGTTGTTCAAGTATTATCAAATCTTCAAAACAGAAAACACAATAATATTTATTATGGTGTTGGAACAGTACAAGAAGAAGTAGGATTACGTGGAGCTAAAACTTCTGCTTATAAAGTTCAACCTGATATCGGAATAGCACTTGATACAACAATTGCATATGATTTCCCTGGTGGAAGTAAAAATACTGTGCTTGGTAAGGGTGTTGGAATTATGTTTAAAGACAGTTCAATGGTAGGACATAAAGGACTAAGAGATTTTGTAGTTAGTGTCTGCGAGGAAGAAAAAATACCTTACCAATTAACTTTCTTAGAACGTGGTGGAACTGATGGTGGATCAATTCATATGACGGCTAACGGAGCACCTTCAATTGCTCTTTGTCTACCTGTTAGATATTTACATTCTCATACTTCAATAGTTCATGAAGATGATTACGATTCAATGGTAAAATTAGTAACAATTTTAATGCAAAAATTAGATAAAGAAACAGTTGAAAAAATAACTTATCAATAAAAAAAGGCCGTTTAGGCCTTTTTGTTCTTAAGGAGTGATGTAAATGAGAGTAATCGCAGGAAAACATCGAAGAAGACTCTTAGTTGAAGTGAATTCTAAATCTACAAGAGAAATAAAGGACCGCGTGAAAGAAGCAATATTCAACAGCGCTGGACCTTATTTTGAAGATGATAAAGTACTTGATTTATTTGCGGGAAGCGGTGCTTTAGGAATTGAGGCTGTAAGTAGAGGAGCTAAAAAAGCAGTATTTGTTGATAATTATTATTTAGCAGTAAAGACAATCAAACATAACATTTCTACTCTTGGAATAGAAGATATATGTTTTGTATATAAAACTGAATATCATGACTTTTTATATAAAACCGAAGATAAGTTTGATCTTATTTTCTTAGATCCACCTTATATAATGGAAGAAATTGATCAAATAATTGCTATAATAAGCGATCGAAAGATTTTAAGTGATAAAGGAATCATTGTTTGTTTGTATGAAAAAAAGAATTCCATAAAAGAAAAGAATAATGATATAATAGAATATAAACAAAAAACAATTGGAATTACAAAAGTATCATTTATGAAATGGGGTATCTAAATGAAAGTCGCAGTTTATCCAGGTAGTTTTGATCCAATAACTTATGGACATATTGATATTGCTAAAAGAGCACTAAAAGTATTTGATAAACTTATCATATTTGTAAGTGTTCATCCTACTAAACATGCCCTTTTTAGCGCAGAAGAAAGAGTAGTGATGATTGAAGAAGTTCTTAAAGATTCACTTGATAGAATAGAAGTAAGAATTTCAACTGATTTAACAGTAATAGATACGAAAAAAATGGGTGCTACTCATATGGTCCGTGGACTTAGAGCATTAACTGATTTTGAGTATGAATTTCAATTAACACATGCTAATCGAGTATTAGATAATGAAATTGATAGTATCTATTTTATGACGGATAATAAATTCTCATATTTGAGTAGCACAACAGTAAAAGAAATCGCTTTATTTGAAGGTGATTTAAGTAAATTTTTACCTCCTTTCATAGTGGAAAAATTAGAAAAAAAGATTAAAGAATAGGAAAAACCCGATGGTTTTCCTTTTTTTTATGAGTATTATAGTTTTCTTTTATTTATAAAAATGTTAATATAAGGTAGGTGATAATTATGGATGAAAGAGAAAGAGTTTTTGCGGAATTAAGAAAACACAATATACGCATTACTAGGCAACGAAGAGCGATTATTGATGTGTTAGAAGGTAAGCATTTAACAATACAAGATATCTATACTGAACTTAAAAAAAGAGGGTATAATAACTTAGGTACTGTTTATAATAATATCGATTTTTTGCTTGAACATAAAATTGTAGCTCAAATTTTTATAAATGGTAAAAAACATTATGATTTAACAATTGATGATAAGTCACATAGTGCTGATTCACACATTCATGTTACTTGTCGAGTTAATAACAATATAGTTGAAATAAATGATTCAAAGATTTTTGAACAAATAAAAAATAACGCTATTTTTAAAAATTTCACAATCTCTAAATTACAATTAGTTGTTGAAGGTGTTTGTATTCATTTTGATAAAGAAACATGTCGTAAAGATGACGCATGTTTTATTAATAATTTAGGTAGAGCCAGATAATCCTGGCTTTTTTCTTTTTTGTAAGATTATTTAGAATAATTACAATTTTGTTGAATTTGATTTATAACTTAAGTTATAATGCATAATAGGAGTGGTGCTAATGAATATCACTGATTTAAATAGAAAAGATGAAGCCGTAATAATTTCATTGAAAACTATTGATAAAAAATTTATGGAACGACTAATGGACTTAGGAATTTATGAGGAAGCAAGGATAACTTTATTGAATAAATTAGCTTTTGATAATCTATATTTATTAGAAGTAGATGACATTGAAATTTGTTTAAGAAAAGAAGATGCTTTGCATATAGAGGTGAGAAAATGATATATTTACTTGCTGGGAATCCTAATGTAGGGAAAAGTACATTCTTTAATTTCATGACTCAATCTCACGTTCATGTTGGTAACTATAGTGGAGTAACTGTTGAAAAAAGAGTTCATCATATAAAACACTATGAAGGTGCTAACTTGGTTGATTTACCAGGGACATATAATGTTTCTC
>JAOZRX010000028.1 GCA_029939945.1 Candidatus Izemoplasma sp.
TGAAGTTAATAAAATCGAAGTAATGGATTATGAAGACTTAGATAAATTACTAGATCGTGATGCAGTTAAAAAATTCCGTAAAAGAGCATTGAATTCTGCTAACCCTGTTACTAGAGGTTCTGCTCAAAACGATGACGTTTATATGCAAGCACGTGAAATTCAAGATAAATATTACGTTAAAGTTCCAGACATCGTAGCAAATTATTTAGCTGAGATTTCTAAAATTACTGGACGTAATTATGCACCATTTGTATATTATGGTGCAGAAGATGCAACTGATATTATTATTGCAATGGGTAGTATAACTGACGCTATTGAAGAAACAGTAGATTACTTAGTAGCTGAGGGACGTAAAGTAGGACTCCTTACAGTTCATTTATATCGTCCGTTTAGTATCGACTATTTCTTAAAAGCAATGCCTAAAAGCGTAAAAAGAATTTCTGTATTAGAAAGAACTAAAGAATCTGGTTCTATTGGTGAACCATTATACTTAGATGTTAAATCGTTATATTATGGTAAAGAAAATGCGCCTGTTATTCTTGGAGGACGTTATGGTCTTTCAAGTAAAGATACAACACCTGGGCAAATCGTTGCTGTCTATGATAACTTAGCAGGAAAACAAAAAGACAGATTTACAATTGGTATAGTAGATGATGTTAATCATACATCTTTAGCAAATGAAGAAGTAGATACACAACCAGTTGGAACAACAGAATTATTATTCTATGGATTTGGATCTGATGGTACTGTTGGTGCATCTAAAAATACAATTAAAATAATTGGTGAAAATACTGATTTATATGCTCAAGCATATTCATCTTATGACTCTAAAAAATCAGGTGGAATAACTCGTATGCATTTACGTTTTGGAGCAGTTCCAATTCGTTCAACATATTTAGTTAGTACTCCACACTTCGTATCTTGTTCAAAAGATTCATATCTTACAAAATACGATATGGTTGATGGATTAAGAGAAGGAGGAACATTCTTACTTAATACAGTTGTTCCTAAAGAAGAAGTTGAAGCATTACTTCCAACTAAAGTAAAAAGAATATTAGCTGAAAGAAAAGCTGAATTATACATTATTAACGCTGTTAAATTAGCTGAAGAAGCTGGTCTTGGTGGAATGATTAATACAATTATGCAAAGTGCATTTTTTGCATTAAATGAACAAATCATGCCTTATGATAAAGCTACTAGGTTAATGAAAAAATATGCTAAAAAAGCATATGGTCGTAAAGGTCAAGCAATCGTTGATAAAAACTATGATGCGATTGATAAAGGTAAAGCTGGACTTGTTAAAGTTGAAGTTAAATCTGAATGGTCTAGTTTAGTAGATGATAAAGTTATTATTGACACTACAAGACCTGATTTCGTATTAAATATTGCTGATAAAGTTAATGCTATAAAAGGTTATGATTTACCTGTAAGTGCTTTTACAGGTTATGAAGATGGAACTATGGAAAACGGTGGAACAGCATATGAAAAACGTGGTATTGCTAACTATGTACCAGAGTGGATCGTTGATAACTGTATTCAATGTAACCAATGTTCATTCTCTTGTCCTCATGGAGCTATTAGACCATTCTTATTGACAGAAGAAGAAATGAATAATGCACCTGAGGGATTACTTACTAAAAAACCTACAGGAAAAGGGTTCGATGGACTTCGTTATAAAATCCAAATATCGACATTAGATTGTACTGGTTGTGGAGTATGCGTTGAAGTATGTCCTTCAAAAGAAAAATCCCTAGTAATGTCACCTATTGGTGATGAAATTGCTAAGGGTGAAATTCAAAATACAGAATACTTATACGATCACGTTACTTACAAAGATAACTTAGTGAAGAAAACAAATGTTAAGAATTCACAGTTCGCAAAACCTCTATTTGAATTTAGTGGTGCATGTGCAGGTTGTGGAGAAACACCTTACATAAAACTTATTACTCAATTATTTGGTGATAGAATGCAAATTGCTAATGCAACTGGTTGTTCATCAATTTATGGAGCAAGTTTCCCAGCAACTCCTTATACAGTATTAGATAATGGACGTGGACCTGCATGGGCAAACAGTTTATTTGAAGATAATGCAGAATTTGGATTTGGAATGAGACATGCTAATGAAGCACTTCGTGACAGATTACAAAATGTATTTGTTAATAATAAAGATAAAGTATCTCCTGAATTAAGTGAGTTATTTACAACTTGGATTGACAATAGAACTGATGGAGATAAAACTTTAGAAGTATTTAATAAGTTAATGCCTTTAATTGAAAATTCAACTGATGAAATGGCTGAAGAAATTAAAGAGTTATCAAATTATATCGTTAAACAATCTAACTGGATTATTGGTGGAGATGGTTGGGCTTATGATATTGGTTATGGTGGATTAGACCATGTAATAGCTAATAATGAGGATGTTAACATATTAGTAGTAGATACAGAAGTGTATTCTAATACAGGTGGACAATCTTCTAAATCAGCTCCAACAGGATCTATCGCTAAATTTACAGCAAGTGGTAAAGAAGGAAAGAAAAAAGACTTAGCTGCTATTGCAATGAGTTATGGACATGTTTATGTTGCTCAAGTATCTCATGGAGCATCACAACAACAAGTTCTTAAAGCATTCAAAGAAGCTGAAGATTATAAAGGACCTTCATTGGTTTTAGCTTATTCACCATGTATCGCACATAGTATCAAAGGTGGATTAACTAATTCTCAAAATCAGGCTAAACTTGCAACACTTTGTGGATACTGGCCAACATTTAGATTTGATCCAAGACTTGAACCTCTTGGGAAAAATCCATTTAAATTAGACTCTAAACCTCCTCAATGGGATCGTTATAGAGAATATTTAATGAATGAAGCACGTTATTATCAACTACTTGATATTAACCCAGATCACGCAGAAGAATTATATGATCGAAACTTAAAAGAAGCTAAACGTAGATACAATATGTATAAACGTTACGAAGCAATGGATTATAGTTTAGAGGAAGAATAATGATTAAAGGCGAAGAATTTTCTTCGCCTTTACTATTGCTTTTTGTAATGTAAGCGTTTATAATAGTGAGTTACAATAGGAAGTAGGTGAATAGGATGGATAAAACAATTGACATTTTTTACATCCTTCAGAGTCTTGGATTTACTGTACTGTTCGTAGGTCTTATTGGGTTCGAGAGACAAAGAAAACATAAGATAGCAGGAATGACAACTCATGTATTAGTTGCACTTGGGGCAGCAGCTCTTGCAATTGTTCAGGAAACAATGGTTATCGATGCAATCGCTTTTGCGAAGGAAAATCCTAATTTGGTTAATGCTGTTACATTTGAGAGACAAAGAATAATTGCTCAAGTAGTTGCTGGTGTAGGATTTTTAGGAACTGGTGCAATATTAAAAACTAATTCAAATGTTTATGGATTAACTACAGCATCCACACTCTGGATTAGTGCAATTATAGGTATTATTTTCGGACTTGGTCAATATACATTAGGAATCGTAGTTTCAATTTTAGCTTTGTTAGTTCTACTCATTATAAAAAGAATTTTCGCACAACCTTTGGCTGATTATTACAAAGCAGAAGCAAATGGTGAAGATAATGAATAAAAAAGATATTAAGAGAAGATACAAACAAAAGCTTCAAAAAATATCATCGAGACTTTACGAGAAAAAGCAAGTAGTATTAATTGGTGATTGTCTGATTGAGAACCTCAAAATGGAGAGTGAATTGCCTGATTTAACAATTTATAATAATGGAATATCTGGAGATACGACAACGTCGCTTCTAGATACTCTTTATAAACGAGCAATAAAATATAAACCAAGCAAATTATTTATTTCTGTTGGATCAAATGATATAGGATTTGAAGATACGAATGTTAAAGATATCTATCACAATATTATCAATATTGTTGAAGAGATAAAAAGAAGAAGCAAAGATACAGAAATTCATATCATGAGTATCATACCGGTCAATCCTGCTAATATGGATAATATAAATCGTGAATATGTTGATGCAAGAGATAATTTTGAAATAAATATGTTAAACTATTATCTCAAAAATTACTCAAGAAAAAACAGATTAAAATTTGTTGATATTACCAAACACTTAAAAAATGATTTTGAACAACTGAGAATAGAATATACAGTTGATGGATTCCATCTTAACGATTTAGGATATTCAGTTGTAACAAAAATGATAAAACAATTCGTTTAATTGAAAGTAATTTTTTACTTTCTTTTTTTGTTTTATTTTTTGACTTGTAATTTTATAAATTTTACATTATTATGCATATATCAATCAGTTATTCTTTACTTACGGAGGATTTTATGAAGAAAACAATAATATTAATATCAAGTTTATTCCTTATTCTATCTTTAATAGGATGTAATAGTAAAACCACAGTAGTTATTCCTGATTTTTTTGGAATGGAGTATGGTGATGTTTTAAAATGGAGTTTTGATAATGATATAAATTTAGATGTTAGTAGTGAATATAATGATGATGTGATACCGAATACTGTATTTTATCAAAGTGTTGATGCAGGAGTAAAAGTTGAAATAGAATCAAATATTAGTATTAAGTATTCTCGAGGCTATAGTTTAGATGGTGTTATCGTTGTCCCTGATTTTTCAGATAGTTCAAGAACAGAAATTCAAGCTTGGATTGATGAAATGGATCTTGGTAAATACCAATTTCTTGATTCTTTTGACTTATCATTAGAAGAAGGACAATATGTAGGATACGAAGTAAATCAACTAATTGATGGTGATGAGTACTTAAGAAGAGATGAATTTATCTTCTTTCTTTCAAAAGGGAGTTTAGTTGTTGAAAATATAGCTTTTTCAGATTTTACGATTCATGGAGTAAATCTTGGTGGTTGGTTTGTGCTTGAAGGTTGGATGACTCCAGATTTGTTTAATGGAGTAAATGGATCTGATGAGACTGTTTTTATGGAACAAAAAGAAAACGCTGTTGAAGTAATTGAAGAACATTGGGAAACATTTGTTGTTGAAGAAGATTTTATTTGGTTAAAAGAACACGGAGTAGAATATGTTCGTTTACCAATTCCTTGGTGGCTTTTTGGTGAAGGAGTTTATCATTCATCTGTTCTTTATATAGAGCAAGCAATGCTTTGGGCAGAAGAGCATGATATTAAAGTTTTACTTGATTTACATACCGCTCCGGGGTGTCAAAACGGATTTGATAATGGGGGAATCTCTGGTGTATTAGAATGGCCTGAGGCTGACAATGTAGCCAAAACAGTCGAAATACTAGGAGACATCGCAGAACATTTTAGTATGTTTGATTCCTTATGGGGAATTGAAGTATTAAATGAACCTGGTTGGAGTGTCAATATGACAATTTTACAAAACTTCTACTTAGATGCTTATGATATTATTAGATATCATAACTCAAATGTATATGTAGGATTCCATGATGGATTTAGAAATTACGATAATACATGGATCCGATTCTTTGAGAACAATGATTTTAACAGAGTATTCTTTGATATGCATTTATACCAAACATTCGGAGATGGATGGGGAGATTTTGATATATTTGATCATGTTGCCTTCGTTCATGAAGAACAAAGAAACAGTATAGCCAGATATACTAGGATAGTTCCAGTAGTTATCGGTGAATGGTCTTTAGGACTTCAAGGGAATGTTTATGAAGGACTAAATCAGGAATCTATAAAGAGTCTTAAAATGGCTTTTGCTAACGCACAATTTAACGAATATGATAAAACATTTGGGTGGTTCTTTTGGAATTACAAGATAGATGCATCTAGTCATCTAGAATGGGATTTTAGAAGATTAGTTGAAGCTGAAATTTTCCCTGAGATATTTTAAATAAAAATAAAGAGGATTTTTTAAAATCCTCTTTTTGCTATAAAAAAACAAATTTTCTTTTCGGAAATATGCATTTTCTAAATAAGAAAATATTAACCTTTTCAAATGGCTTAATTTAAGCAAAAATGCAATATCGATTAAATGTAAATACCAAGCCATTTTATACGGATGTAAGCGATTTAAGAAAACGATTTAGATAAATCTATTGAAAACGATTTCGTAATATGCTATACTACACTCGAAAAGAAGAATTTTATTTCATTCTATCTTTCAATAAAGTATCTGCTTGTTTACGATTGCAGAGATTTTATAATATGTTTAGATAAAAAATAAAGAAAATATAGGAGGAAATTTTATGAAAAAAGTTTTAACATTAGTTGCTGCTTTAGTTTTAATTTTCGGATTATCAGCTTGTGATTTATTTGATTCAGATGATATCGATGATATTATTGATACATTAGAATCTGTTGAATTGAGCGGATTAGAAGATCAAACTATTATGGTTGATGACGTTTTTGATGTATTTGATGGCGTAGTTGCTACTGGTAGTGATGATATTGATTATTCTGAATTTATTATTGCTAGTTCAGACAATTGTACTATTAATGATGATGGTACATTAGTTACATCTCTTCAGGGAGAATGTATTATTGAGTATTCAGTTGTTGCTTTAGGTAAATTAGATAGATTATCTATCACAGTTACAATTGAAGCTGAAGAAGTAATCGTTGATGAGGATGCTCCATTAGTAAAAGGATGGACATTTGATGATGAAACAGCTTTAGTAGGATGGACAAAATATGAATCAGGTGGAGGTTCAGTAATTGAATCTATTGATGCTGGTGCATTAAAAATGGAAATCTTATCTGGAGGATTAGTTTATGAATCTAGATTTGAATACATGGGAGTTCCATTACAAAATGAAACTGATTATGTTGTTAAATTTAAAGCTAAATCTGATGTAGCTGGTAAAATTCTTCATTTCCAAATGGGAGAATTATTACCTAGTGATCCTTGGTTTGTAGACTTTAAACCAGGACAAGTTGTAGATTTTGTTTTAACTACAGATTTTGTTGAATATTCGTTCTCTTTCACAATGACTATTGACAATGTTAATGGTGGACCATTATTCGAAATGGGTAATATGGAAGGTAGTATGGATATTGATTGTAACATTTGGATAGATGACCTTGAAATTAGAGGTGGATCTGCTACTGATGAAACTGGACCTGAAATTTTAGGTGCTGCAGATGTTACTACTTATTTGAATGATGTATTTGATGTAAACGCAGGTGTTACTGCAAATGACTTCTTTGATGGTGCTGTTACTGAGGATATCGTAGTAACTGGAGACACTGTTGATGTTGCTACTGTTGGAACATATACTGTTACTTATACTGTAAGTGATGCTGCTGGTAACGTATCAACTGTTGATCGTGTTGTTACTGTTGCAGTAGATGATGTTGCTCCTGTAATTGCAGGAATTGATGCTGCTGTTGTTGCTTTAGGTAGTACATTTGATGTTTTAAATGGTGTAACTGCAATGGATAACAGAGATGGAGATATTACTGCTAATATCGTTCTTGGTGGAGACACACTAGATGTTGATACTGCTGGTGAATATAGCGTAACTTATACAGCTACAGATGCACTTGGAAATACTGTGACTGAAACAAGAGTTATTATGGTTAACGCAATGCTTTGGGACGCTACTGACTTAATAACTAACGGAACATTTGATTCGAATCCTTGGGGAACTTGGATGGCTGACTGGAATTCAACTAGTGCTACAGTTGTTTATAATGGTTCTGTAGTTATCTTAGATATCGCAGATGTAGGTGCTGAAAACTGGAACATTCAATTATTCCAAGAAGGTATTGAAATTGTAGATACTAAGACTTATAGAGTTACATTTGAAGCTGAGAGTACTGTAGATAGAGAAATAAATGTTAAATTAATTGGTACAAATGAATATGTACAAACTGTTGCTATAACTCCAACAATGACAGTTTACACAATTGATTTCACTGTAACTGAAGACAATGCAAATGCTAAATTAGACTTCGAACTTGGTGGAGCACAAAACGGAATTACTGTTTCTGTACCTAGTGTTGTTATGTTTGATAACGTAATGGTTGAAGAGTTTGATGGTACAGCTGTTGTTGCTGACACTAATCAAGTATTAAATGGAGACTTCGCATCAGATAACCTTAGTACTTGGAGTTGGTGGACAGCTGATTGGTTCGATCCAGCAATTACTGGTGCTGTTACTGAAGAATGGAATGAATTAGTATTCCGTTATAGTGGTACAGGAGATGCTTCATGGAATCATCAAATTGGTGTAGAAGGAATCGTATTTGAATACGGTGCTACATATAAATTAGTATTTGATGCAAAATCTGACTTAGCTAGAGACTTCCAAGTTAATATTTGGGACGGACAAATGGGACACGAAAGTGGAGCATTACAATTATTAACAGATGAATTTGCTACTTATGAATTTATATTTACATATATGGGAGATGCTGATGCAAAAGTAGAATTCCAATTAGGTAAATTAACTGACAATGTAGATGGATCTGTATTCTATCTTGACAATGTAAGAGTTGACAAATTACAACAAGATGATTTATTAGTAAATGGTGATTTTGGAACATCAGGATGGTTTACTTGGATGGCAGACTGGAATTCAACTAACGCTACTGCAACTTATGATGCAGGTTATATTGAACTTGATATCGTAGACGTTGGTTCTGAAAACTGGAATATTCAATTATATCAAGAAGGTCTAGAATTAGTAGATACTAAAACATATAGAATTACATTTGAAGCAATGAGTACTGTTGATAGAGAAGTTAATGTTAAATTAATTGGTGCAACAGAATATGTACAAACTATTGCTTTAACTTCTACAATGACTACATTTATAGTTGATTTTACAGTAACAGAAGATAATTTAAATGCTAAATTAGACTTTGAACTAGGTGGAGCACAAGGTGGAATTACAGTTTCTGTACCTAGTGTTGTAACAATTGACAATATTTTGTTTGAAGAATTTGATGGTACAGATGTAGTTGCTGATACAAATCAAACAGTTAATAGTTCATTAGATCGCCCAGTAGATTGGGGAGTTTGGATGGCAGACTGGAATTCAACTGCAGCTACTTACGGAGTTGCAAATGGAGAATTTGTTATCGATATTACTGACGTTGGAGCTGAAAACTGGAATATTCAATTATTCCAAGAAGGTATTAACCTTGTAAGTGGAATTACTTATACAATTCAATTTGATGCAATGACTTCAGCAGATAGAGACATTAATCTTAAGATGATTACTGGTGTTGAATATGCTGAAATGTTCTCATTAACTACTACAATGACTACTTATACATTTACATTCACATATACTGAAGCTGATGGACTTGGAAAAATCGACTTTGAACTAGGTGGAGCACAAAATGGAATAGTAGTAAGTGTACCAAGTGTTATTACAATTGACAATATCAAAGTTTTTGAAAACTATAACCCACAAGACTAATTACAATTAAACTTAAAAACGGAATGAAATTTATTCCGTTTTTTTGGTGGTTTATTTAATTAAATAATTAATCATATCATTGGTATTAATTTTGCTTATTTGTTAGAATATTATTGAGCAAAGGAGGTATACATATGAGTGTATTAACAATAAAAAATTTACACGCTGAAGTAGATGGAAAAGAAATCTTAAAAGGCGTTAATTTAGAGATAAAAGGTGGAGAAACACATGCCATCATGGGACCTAATGGGACTGGTAAATCAACACTTGCTAGTGTGGTAATGGGACACCCTAAATTTACAGTTACAAAAGGTGAAATATTACTTGATGGATTAAACGTTCTAGAAATGGAAGTAGATGAAAGAAGTAGAGCAGGAATTTTCCTTGGAATGCAACATCCCGCAGAAGTTCCAGGAGTAACAAACAGTGATTTTATTAAAACTGCAATGAATGCACATTTAGAAGAAGGTAAGAATATATCATTATTTAAATTCATCATTCAATATGATAAAGCAGTTGCACAATTAAAAATGAATGAAGATTTACCACATCGTTATTTAAATGAAGGATTTAGTGGTGGAGAAAAGAAACGTAATGAGATTTTACAGTTAAAAATGCTAAAACCAAAAATTGCAATATTAGACGAAATTGATTCAGGACTAGATGTTGATGCTTTAAAAATTGTTGGTGAAAATGTAACAGCAATGAAATCAAAAGATTTAGGACTACTATTAATTACTCATTATCAAAGATTACTTGATTATATTAGTGCTGATGTTGTTCATGTTATGATGCAAGGGAGAATTGTTAAAACTGGTAATAAGGAATTAATTAAAAGAATAGATACAGAAGGTTATGACTGGATCAAAGAAGAACTTGGTATTGATGATGAAAGAGTTTATGTTGAAGAAGAAAAAGAAAAAATAATGCTTGGAACTTGCGCAACGAAAGAAGCTTTAGGGTTATAAAGGTGAACTTTTATAAAACAGATCTTCTTAATAGCGAAATACCAAGTAAAATTAAGAGTTTATTAACAGATGATCTTCTCAATTATATTGTTATAAAAGATGGACATATTATAATTTCAAAAATAAAAGAAGATGAAAAATATCTTCAAATTGAAAGTATTGAAGAAACAATTAAGAATGAAGATAATGTGTTTACACATAATCCTTTCTTACTAAATAATATTAACGATTCATATGAGTATAATTTAGAAGAAATAAATAGTGGACTATTAATTTCTGTTTCTAAAAATGCAGTAATAAAAGATACTCTACATATATTTTATATTCAAGAAAATAACGATTTAGTAAATAACACAGTTATTACTTTGGGCGAAAATGCAGAGTTATCATATTTTGAATATTTACTGAATATTACTGAATCAAGCATTAATTTTGTTAGTAATTCTATTTTACATGAAAATTCAAAATTAATATATGCAGGGTTATCAAACTTAAGTGAAAAAGCAGTTGTTTCAATAAATAGAAATAGTTATGTTAGAAGATATGGTAATGTATTATATAGTATTGCTGAATTGAATAACGGACTAACTGACTCAAATACTTATATTGATTTACTCGAAAGTTACGCAGTAGGAACGTCAAAGACAGTAGCAATCACATCGAAAGTTCAAGAGATGAAAATTAAACAATTAATTGAACATAATGCACCTGACACTGAAGGTTATATTGAAAATTATGGAGTAGCAAATAATTCAAGTGTTTTAGTTTTTGAAGGTGTTGGAAAAATAAACAAAGCAATGAAAAGAAGTATAGCTACTCAACAAAACAAAGGAATAGTATTAGGTAAGACTTCAAGACTAGATGCTATTCCATTATTATTGATTGACGAATACGATGTAGTCGCATCTCATGGAGCTGCTATTGGTAAAATGGATGAAGAACAGTTATACTATTTAATGAGTAGAGGATTAACCTTAAAAAATGCAGAGAAATTAATAATATCTGGATTCTTAAGCCCAGTTACTAAACTCTTATCAACAGAAGAATTAATTAAAGATTTTGTATTGAGTGTCGAAAATAAAACTTTGTAGGTGATATTTATGAATCCATACGATTTAAAAAAAGATTTCCCAATATTAGATGATAAAACATTAATTTATTTAGATACTGCTGCATCTAGTTTAAAACCAAAACAAGTTATTAAAAAAATAGATGAGTATTATGAACAGTATAGTGTTAATGTGCATCGAGGAGTTTATAATTTAAGTTATGTAGCTACTGAACTTTATGAAGGTTCTAGAAAAAAAATTAGTGAGTTTATTAATGCTGATTTTAATGAAATAATCTTCACCAAAGGAGCAAGCAGTGCATTAAATTTAGTTGCTTCAAGTTATGGGTTAAATAACTTGACAAGTACTGATGAAATAATTGTAAGTGAGCTCGAACATCACTCGCAAGTTTTGCCTTGGCAAAATGTAAGTAATATCACTAAAGCAAAACTGGTATATGTACCTTTAAATAAAGAAGGTAGAATTACAATAGATAACTTTAAGAAAGTACTAAATAAAAATACAAAAGTAGTTGCTTTAAATTATATCTCAAATGTTATGGGATACATTTCTCCGATAAAGGAGATTATAAAATTATCTCATGAAATAGGTGCAATTGTTTCTGTAGATGCTGCTCAAGCAGCACCACATATGAAATTAGATGTAAAAGATATTGATTGTGATTTCTTAGCTTTTTCAGGACATAAAATGCTTGGTCCTACCGGTATTGGAGTATTATTTGGTAAGAAAAAATTACTTGATAATATGCCACCAATAGAATTTGGTGGAGATATGAATGATAATGTTAATTTATATGATGCTTCTTGGAAAGAAGTACCATATAAATTTGAAACAGGAACACCAGGAATTGCAGGAGCAATTGGACTTGGTGCTGCAATAGATTATTTAGAAGATATAGGATTAGAAAATATTAGTAAACATGAATTGAAATTAAAAAATTACACAGTTAAAAAGATGAAAGAAATTGAAGATATAATTGTTTATAATGAGACTGCTGAAACAGGAATTATTACTTTCAATATTGATGGAGTGCATCCACATGACGCAGTTACCTTCTTTGATGGAGATAATATTTGTATGCGTGCAGGACATCATTGTGCTCAATTAATTATTAAGTGGTTAGAAGTTGTAGCTACTTTAAGAGTTTCTTTCTACTTGTATAATACATTAGAAGATTGTGATAAATTTATTGAATCAGTGAAAAACGCTAGTGACTTCTTTAAAAGCGTTGGATTTTAGGAGGGTTTGATTATGAGAGATTTAGAATTATTATATCGTCAAGTTATAATGGAACACTATAAAAATCCTCGAAACAAGGGACTAGTAAACGATTCTACTTATAAGACAATCCATATCAAAAATCCAACTTGTGGTGATGATATTACTGTTCAATCTAAAATTGAAAATGGAGTAGTAAAAGATATAAGACATGATGGTACTGGATGCAGTATTTGTTGTAGTAGTGCATCAGTTATGAGTGAGACCTTAATTGGTAAAGATAAATCAGACGCAAAGAATATAACAGAGGCGTATATTAATATGCTTACTAATAAAGAGTATGATAAAACTATCGACCTTGAAGAAGCAATTGCTTATCAAGGTGTTAGAAAGTTTCCAGCTAGAATAAAGTGTGCTTCAATTGCTTGGAAAGCATTCGAAGGGACATTAGAAGAAAGCGAGTGATATCTTATGAGTGACAAAGTAAAAGATGAAATAAAAGATATAATCGGCGATTACAAATACGGATTTAAAACTGAAACAAAGAGTATCTTAGATACTGGTAAAGGGATAAATGAAGAAGTTGTAAGAGAAATATCAAAAATTAAAGGTGAACCAAAATGGATGACTGATTTTAGAGTAAAAAGTTATCATAAATTTGCTTCAATGCCAAATCCTACTTGGGGACCAGATTTATCAGAAATTAATTTTGATCAAATTACATACTACGTTAAACCTTCAGAAAGATCAGAATCAAGTTGGGAAGATGTACCTGAGGAAATAAAGGATACATTTGATAAATTAGGAATTCCTGAAGCAGAACAGAAGTTTTTAGCTGGAGTTTCTACTCAGTTTGATAGTGAAGTAGTATACCATTCTACTATAAAAGAATTAGAGGATTTAGGTGTGTATTTCACAGACACAGACACAGCGTTAAGAGAAAGACCAGAACTGTTTAAAGAGTATTTTTCAAAAATAGTACCATATCGCGACAATAAATATGCCGCTTTAAATAGCGCTGTATGGAGTGGTGGATCGTTTATCTATGTCCCACCAGGTGTCAGAGTAGAAAAACCTCTTCAATCATATTTTAGAATTAATAGTGAACAAATGGGACAATTTGAAAGAACTTTGATTATTGTTGATGAAGGTGCTTTTGTTAATTATGTTGAAGGATGTACTGCCCCTATATATACAAAAGCAAGTTTACATGCTGCTATTGTAGAGATATTTGTTAAAAAAGGTGGGCATTGTCGTTATTCAACAGTTCAAAACTGGGCTAATAATATTATTAATCTTGTAACAAAAAGAGCACTTGTTGAAGAAGATGCTCATATGGAATGGATTGATGGTAATATCGGATCCAAAATTAATATGAAGTATCCAGCATGTATCTTAAAAGGAGATCGTGCAAAAGGAACAACAATCTCAATAGCATTTGCTGGTGAAGGTATGTATCAAGATACTGGAGCTAAGATGATTCATATCGGTAAAAATACTACTTCAAAAATTATTAGTAAGTCGATGAGTGCGAAGGGTGGAAGAGTAAATTATCGAGGATTAATTAGACATGATAAAAATGCAATCGGAGCCAAGAGTAATGTTGAATGTGATACAATCATTTTAGATGACATTTCTGTATCAGATACATTGCCATATAACATTGTAAAAAACAATCAAGCACAAGTTCAACATGAGGCCTCGGTTTCAAAAGTAAGTGAAGAACAGTTATTTTACTTGATGAGTCGAGGATTAACAAAAGAACAAGCAACTGAAATGATTATAATGGGCTTTATTGAACCGTTTGCTAAGGAGTTACCAATGGAGTATGCTGTTGAGTTAAATCAATTAATCAAACTTGAAATGGAAGGGTCTATTGGATAAATTTTATTCATAATTTAAAGGAATTCAAATTGAATTCCTTTTTTTTTATATAACTTATTTATAAAAAAATATTGATTAATTAAAAAAAAACGAAAACGCTATTGTTAAACGCTTACATATAATGTATAATAAAATTACGAAATCGTTTTAGTGAAATATGCTATTTGATTTTCAATTCAAGTATTTCACTTTATGGCTACATAGTTGAAATATGCATAATTATTTTATGCTTATATCACTTTTTTTTGATGTTAGAAGTTGTGAATATACTTTATTTTACAAATATATATTAGAGGTGGAATTTATGAGAGATTACTATTTTGATAATAATGAATTTGTAATTGAAAATTTTGATAAGAAGAAAACATTTGCTAGTTTTTTACCTGGACTTGCTGGAAAAAGAGGAATTCCTCTTTGGTCGTTTTATGTAAACAGAGGGCAAGGTATTGCAAGCTTTGGTTTGCAAGATAAAAACACGCAAATATTAGAATATAATCCTGCCGTTACAGCATATCAAAATATTGGAACAAATGGATTCAGATCTTTCGTGAAGATTAACGGTAAAGTTAATGAAATGTTTACGGTAAATGATCTTGATGTAAAACGCATAATGAGAATCAAAAGAAGTGAGTTTGTAATTGAGGAGATAAACAAGTCTCTTGGTTTAAAATTTGAGGTTACTTATTTTGGACTTCCAAATGAAAATTTAGCTGCTCTTGTAAGAGAAGTAAGAATTACAAATTTAACTGAAAATATAATGGAAATTGAATTACTTGATGGTATTTCTCAATTATTTCCATATAAAGTTACTGGTGGAGATTTTAAGAATATTGGTAATTTACTAAGAAGTTGGATGGAAGTTTATTCTTTAGAAAATAATGTTGGATTCTACAGAATGAGATCTTCGACAAAAGATTCAGCTGAAGTTGTTGAAACAGTAAAAGGAAACTTTTATGTTTCTTCTTTTGAAGGAAAACTTGTAAAACCAATAGTAGACGGTAATATAGTTTTCGCATATGATAATACTAAAAAAAGAGCTAGAGGATTTGAAAAATACTCTATTGAAGAAATATACAAAAAAGATCAAATTACTGCTAATAAAGTACCTGTAGGATTTAGTGGTGTTAAATTTGATTTGATTAAGAATGAAACTAAACGCTTGAATACTGTTATTGGACATGTTCATTCTGAAAAAGATCTATTAGAATTTGCGCCTATTTTCAGCAATTCTAATTATATTGATAATAAAAGAAAAGAAGCTTATAACATCATTGAAAATATGTTAGAAGAAGTTAAAACGGAAACTAATTTCCCTATTTTTGATGATTATATTAAACAAAATTATTTAGATAACTTTTTAAGAGGAGGTTATCCATTAATTCTAAAAGGTGAAAAGAAAAACCTTGTTTATCATTTATTCTCAAGAAAACATGGAGACTTAGAAAGAGATTATAATTTCTTTAGTTTAGCACCAGAATTCTATTCACAAGGAAATGGTAGTTTTAGAGATGTTTGTCAAAACAGAAGAAATGATATTACATTGAATCCTTTAGTTGAAGATTTTAATGTAAAAATGTTTGCTTCGTTTATTCAAGCAGATGGATATAATCCTATGTCAATAAATGGTTCAACTTTTGAGATTGAAGATAAAGAATATGTAAAAACTTTAGTTGATGAGTTGTATGAAGGAAATGAAACTATGAGTAATTTATTAAATGGAAAATTTACTCCTGGTGGAATTATAAATACAATGGAAAACCACAATATCACGACAAACTTAACTGATGATGAATTATTTGACAAAGTGTTTAAATATGCAAATCAAAACTATGAAGCCCATTTTTCTGAAGGATATTGGATTGATCATTGGACTTATATCCTTGATTTGGTTGAGAACTATTTAGGAATATTCCCTGATAAATTACATGAAAAGCTATACTTAGAGAATGATTATTCATATTTTGATAGTCCTGCATATGTATTGCCTAGAGATGAAAAAATATGTTTAACAAAAGATAATAAGATAAGAAGATATGGATCAATACTTCACAATGATGAAGAAAAAGTATTTAAACTAAAAATGGATCCATATAAATCTTCATGGTTTAAGAATGACAATGGAGAAGTTGTGACTACTAATCTATTTGGAAAACTATTTGTTCTAGCAACTAATAAATTAGCGAATTTAGATCCAAGTGGAATTGGGATTGAAATGGAAGCAGATAATCCAGGATGGAATGATGCAATGAATGGATTACCTGGACTGTTTGGTAGTGGGGTTAGTGAAACAATTGAGTTAAAGAGAGTTGTAATGTTTTTATTAGACAATTTTGATGAAGATATTGACGTTTTAGTTCCTGTAGAATTAACAACATTTGCACAAGGACTTACAAAAATTCTTAAAGATAACTTAAGTGATTTTGATTTTTGGGATAAAGCAAATAATCTTAAAGAAAAATATCGGTTAGATATTAGATTTACAACTATAGGTAACAGCTTATTTTCTTCAAAACTTATTGAAGAAGCTTTGAATGCTTATCTTATTAAAATAAATCAAGCATTAGAGAAAGCTTATAAGCTTGGAAAAGGTATTTATCCTACATTCTTAGTTCATAAAGTTACAAAATATGAAGAGATAATAGAAGAAGGATTTCCAAAAATTGGTAATTATGGACTTCCAACTATTAGACCTCTAAAGTTTGAGTTAAGAGCTTTGCCTAATTACTTAGAAGCTCCAGCTAGAGCTCTTAAAGTAATGAATGGAAGTAATAATAAATTAGAAATGTTTAAGAGAATAAAAGAATCAAACATCTATGATCATGAACTTAAGTTTTACAAAACAAGTGAGTTCTTAGATGATGAATCAAATGAAATAGGTCGAGGAAGATCTTTTACAAAAGGATGGCAAGAAAGAGAATCTAATTTCTTACATATGACATACAAGTATTTAATGGGACTTCTTAAGGGTGGACTTTATAAAGAATACTTTGAGGAAATTAAGACTAACTTAACTTGTTTTATGGATCCGGAAGTATATGGAAGAAGCACTTTAGAAAACTCAAGTTTTATAGCACCAAGCATAAATCCTGATCCTTATGTTAGAGGACAAGGATTTGTTGCGAGACTTTCAGGAAGTACTGCTGAAATGATTTCCTTGTGGTCTTTGATGATGATGGGTAAGAATCCTTTCTTATTTGTTAAAAAAGAATTAACTTTAAATTTGAAGCCTATCTTAAGTAAAGAATTTTTCAAAGATGGTAAAGTTACATTTAAGTTCTTAGGTAAAACAAATGTAACCTACATTAATGAAAATAATGTTGATACATTTAATGGTGAATTTATTATTAAGAAATACATTGTTGATTCAGTTGAATACAAAGAAATTAAGGGAGATTTAGCTCATGATTTAAGAGCTGGTCTAGTTAAGGATATTAAAGTAATCTTTTAAGGAGGTTTTGAAATGGCAAAAGTAATTATTACTGAAAAAGATTCAGATAAGAGATTCTTTGAAGAAAATTTAATAGAAAATAACAATCTTAAAGATGTTGACATTGTTATTGATGAATTTGTAACTTACCAAGAAATGATTGGATTTGGTGGTGCTTTTACTGAGAGTGCTGCTTATAACTTAGGTAGAGTTAACAAAGAAGTTAGAGAACAAGCAATTAAAGACTATTTTGATAAAGAAGAAGGACTAGGTTACACATTAGGACGTGTAAGTATTCACGGGTGTGACTTTAGTTTAAGTAGTTATACATATATTGAAGAAGGAGATACTGAGTTAAATACTTTTGATATCTCAAGAGATTTAACTTATGTTGTACCACTAATAAAAGATGCAGAAAAATATGCTAAAGAACCAATTAATTTACTCGCAAGTCCATGGAGTCCTCCAGCATTCATGAAAGATAATAATTCTATGATTAAAGGTGGGAAATTACTACCAGAATATTTTGATGCATGGGCAAAATATTATATTAAATTTATTGAAAAATACAGAAATCTTAATTTAACAATCTGGGGTATCACTGTACAAAACGAACCAGCAGCTGTGCAGCGTTGGGATTCTTGCATTTACAGCGCTGAAGAAGAAAGAGATTTTGTTAAATTTCATTTAGGTCCTCTTATGAATAAAAGTGATGCCTCAGATGTTAAGATTTTGATTTGGGATCATAATAGAGACATTATGGTTGAAAGAGCAAGCACAGTATTAGAAGATAAAGAAGCAGCTAAATATGTTTGGGGTACAGCTTTTCATTGGTATGTAAGTGAAGCTTACGAGAATGTCGGAAAAGTTCATGATTTATTTCCTACTAAAGGATTACTCTTTACAGAAGGTTGTCAAGAAGGAGGAGTTCATTTCGATTCTTGGAAAACTGGTGAAAGATACGCTAGAAATATGATGGGTGATTTTAATAATTGGTGTCAAGGTTATATTGATTGGAACTTATTCTTAGATAATACTGGTGGACCAAACCATGTTAATAATTTATGTGATGCACCAATTATAGTTGATATTTTCCCTGAAAAACTAATTCACCAAAGTTCTTATTATTATATTGGACATTTCAGCAAATATATTAGACCTGGTGCATTGAGAGTTAAAGTAACTAATAAATCATTCTTAAATGTAATAGCATTTAAGAATATTGATAATATACTTGCACTCGTTATTTTGAATGAGAGTGAAGAAGTACACAAGTTTAGTTTTGAATATTTAAATAATAAATACGAATTAACAATTAATAATAACTCAATTATGACTGTCTTAATTTAGTGATAAATATGAAAAAGATTAGATCAGTTAATTTGGGTGGATGGTTTGTTCTTGAACGTTGGATTAAACCTTCACTGTTCTTAAGTAATTCAGTTAAAGGAAATGATGAAACTAGGTTTTCTCAGCATGCAGTAAATAAAGAAAAAGTATTATTTGAACATTACAAAACTTTTATAACAAGAGAAGATATTTTATGGCTTATAAATCAAGGAGTTAATCAAGTTAGAATTCCCATACCTTGGTGGCTTTATGGCGATGGAGAATATGTTAGAAGTGTTCACCACATTGACGATGCATTAGACATGATTAACGAATTAGGAATGGATTTTATGTTAGATTTACATACCGCTCCAGGGTGTCAAAACGGATTTGACAACGGTGGAATTGAAGGTGTAATAGATTGGCATAAGGATGATAAAAATATTGAAAAAACAATCGAAGTACTAGAAAAAGTAACTACTAGATATAAAATGTATCCACATTTTCATAGTATCCAATTGTTGAATGAACCTCATTTCAATACTGATTTAGTAATTATCCAAGATTTTTATGTAAGAGCATATAAACGTTTAAGAAAAATAATCCCTGAAAAATATATTGTAATGCATGATGCATTCAGATTGAATGAGTGGGAGGATTTCTTCAAAAATAACGATTTTCATAATGTAATATTAGATACTCATATGTATCAAGTATTTGATAATTATGTAAGAGGATTGAATATTGAGCAACATATTAAAAGAGCATTAAATAGAAATGTTATTTTAAGAGAAATTGAAAAATTTGTTCCAGTGGTTGTTGGAGAATGGTCCTTAGGACTTAGTCTTAACAAATATATTAATAAAGACAATATTGATGAAGTTATGAAAAAATACGCTACAGCTCAGTTAGAAGGAATGCGCAACGCTACAGGACATATTTTTTGGACATATAAAGTAGAAGAAAAATATAGTGGTTGGAATTTTAGATTACTTGTCGATAAAGAAATTATTAAGATTAAGGAGTATTTAAAATGAAAAAGATTTTATTAGTATTACTATTACTCTCATTTAGTTTTGTTCTTACAGGATGTAAAGATAATACTATTAAAGAACCAATAGGT
>JAOZRX010000059.1 GCA_029939945.1 Candidatus Izemoplasma sp.
GATCAAAAAGGTGTTGGGAAATTAGTTCAAATCTCAACTGCTGCAGCTCAAAAAGCAAACAAAAACATCGTTGTTGGAGTTTGTGGAGAACATGGTGGAGAACCAACAAGTATTGAGTTCTTCCATAATGCAGGATTAAATTATGTATCTTGTTCACCTTATAGAATTCCAGTAGCTATTATCGCTGCTGCTCAAGCACAATTAAGAAACAAAAAATAATTAAATAATTAAAGCACTGAATTTTCAGTGCTTTTTTGTTATAATTATATTGGTGGTTAAGATGATAAATAATGATTGGGCAGAAATATTAGAAGCAGAGTTTCAAAAAGATTATTATAAAAAACTAGATCAATTCATTCAAAAAGAGTATCAAGAAAAAGTAATTTTTCCTATAAAAGAAGAGATATTTAATGCTTTTAAATTATGTTCTTTTTCCAATGCAAAAGTAATTATATTAGGACAAGATCCTTATCATAATATAAATCAAGCACATGGATTAGCTTTTAGTGTTTTAAAAGGAAATAAAGTACCACCTTCACTTAAAAATATTTACAAAGAACTATTTAGTGATTTAGGAATAGTGGCTCCAGACCATGGAGAGTTAACTAAATGGGCTGAAGAAGGTATTTTGCTTCTTAATACAATACTCACAGTAGAGCAACATAAGCCACTTGCTCACAGGAAAAAAGGTTGGGAAATATTTACTGATAGTATTATAGGACATTTAAATAAGGATAATAGACCAAAAGTATTTGTCTTATGGGGGAATAATGCAATAGCTAAAAAGCCTTTAATAACGAATAATAATCATTTAATCTTAACATCAAGTCATCCTTCACCTTTTTCTGCAAGGTATACCTTTTTTGGAAGTAAAGTGTTTTCAAAAATAAATAAATTTTTAAGAGAAACAAATCAAGATGAGATTAGTTTCGAAATCAAATAATCAAAAAGGTTGAAGTTACACTCTAAAAGAGTTAAAATATATTTAAATCAGAGTAACTATTTTGCGTTAAGTGTTATACCATGGGAAGTTGGGTATAGACGAACACACCCTTGTGGCGGTGAAATAGTGCGTCCGCTGAAAAAAAACATCTTTTTCGATGTTTTCTTGTGGACCTCTCATAAAATTATGGAGGTTTTTTTATATGCAAAAAAGTAAAAGTTTATTTACAACACAGTCTCTTACTAGAGTAGCGATATTAATCGCAATGAGTTTCTTATTAAAATCGTTTTTTGTTTTAACATTACCAAGTTATAGATTTACATTTTATGATATACCATTAATGATAACTGGGATAATGTATGGTCCGATAATTGGAGGGCTAAGTGGTCTTATTGTCGACTGGTTCAATATTTTGGTGCCTAACTACGCTACTGGATTTAATTTATTCACATTATCTTCTATGATGTGGGGAATAATTCCTGGATTATTGTTATTTGGTAGAAAAGAATTATCGATGGCAAGAATAATAAATGCAGTATTAATTACAAGTATCGTAGCTTTTAGTATTAATACTTACCAGTTATACTTGTTTATGGGTAGTGGATTCTTAGCTGAATTACCATTTAGAGTAGCGACACTACTTATTAAGTTACCACTCCAAGTAATGGTACTAGATATTTTATTCAAACGAGTTATTGTTTGGAACTTAAGTTTTGTAAAACAAAGATAGCCTTCTAGGTTATCTTTTTTTTATAAAAAAAAACGGCAGAAAATTCTACCGTTTATAATTCAACAATCTTAATTTCTCCTGCGCCAAGGTGCAAGTCTAAAATATCAAACTCATGGAATTGTGTAAACTTTCTAGGGTCTTCATGAGTTGAGAAAAGAAGTTTCCCTTTCATTGAAGTATTGTTAGAAAGTCTTCTAAGTTGCTTAATGTCAGGTCTTAATAACTGTTGGTTATAAGAATCAGCATTAGCAAGTATAATGAGGCAAGATTCATGGTCTCTTTTTGTTTTTTTGTAATACGCTAAGCCAATGAAAGTATCTGAATGGTCAATTGCGTAAATTGGGACAAATGATTTTTTATTTGTAATTTCTTTTAACCATTTTTCTCTAATAGGTTTAATGAAATCTAAGATATCTGGGATTTCCCAACGACGAGGATTTGTGTAATGGAATTGGAACTTATCAAACAAAGCAAGTTTCCCATTGTATGGGTCATTTCTATCTAAACTATATTTCTCATTTGGTTGACAATCTAACCCGGTGTTCATCGGTTGTCTTTCATATATTTCTTGTCCACTGTTAATGAATGGGACAGAGTTTGGTGTAAACATATTTAGAATTGTAAGAAGTTTTGAAAGTTGTTCAAATCCATCACGTGCTGCAAGTCTTGGAGTATCATGAGTTTCACCACAAGCAAACATTGGAAGAGGTAGATCATTTATATTATACATGAACTCATGAAGCGCTCCTTCGAATACTCTAGGTTCCATTACGAATCCATTTCCAATAATCATATTATAGCCTGCTTTTTTTGCTTTTAAGGCATTGCTAGGTTGAAGTTCTTCTGCAATAAAAGAAAAGTCTTCATCATTATCTCTAGCATTAGAAATAATCATATCAAGTAACTTGCCAGGTAAAGCATGTCCCATATCGATACGTGCTCCATCAATTCCAAATCTTCTTTGGTAACTAGGTACTATATTAGAAAGTTTTTTCCAAAGTTCCATATTTGGAACTTTGCCATGATACATATTTGATTTAATTGTATCAAAGAGAATATACGGAGGACGATTAGTTGTATCTAAAAACTCAACAGTCTCTAAAGGGAAATCTTTATACATTCTAAAGAACGTAGCATCAGTCCATGGAGGTTGAGGGTCATTGATGTGGTCACTAAATGCAGGAGCGATTTTTAAGTCGAATTTATCTGCGATTTCTTCACTTAAATTTTCATTATCTTTTATCTTATTCCATAAAGATTCATTTTGTGTTTTTGGGTCATATTGAAACATATTTATATGTCGATATGTATCATCTTCTTCATAAACTTTTTTCATCATCTCAACAGAAGGAATAGAAGTGTTTCCAATACTTTTTACTCTTGGTACTTGGTATTTACTATATTCACTAGCTTTTATCCAATAAAACCAATCAGGATAGTCTTTGATTAAATCGTTATTAACAGCATTTGTTCTTGGAATGATATCAATCATTACACGCATATCTAAAATATGACAAGCTTCTACAAAGGCTTTGAATTCTTCATCAATAGTCATTGCAGTACTTGTTAGTGGGTCCTTTAAGCTAGGATCAAGTTCATAGAAGTTAGATACTCCATAAGGACTACCTAAGTCACCTTTTTTATCTTTTGTGCTAAATTTTGATATCGGCAACATATAAATTACATCTACACCCATTTTTTTAAGAAGTGGAAGAAGTGCTAACATTTTAACAAATGATCCTGTTTCTGCCATTTGATAAATATTTTTATCTTCTAATTTTCCAGAACGATCACTGTCCCATGCTGAACTTGTCCGAATCATTGTTGAATA
The DNA here is from genome assembly GCA_029939945.1 of Candidatus Izemoplasma sp. Lineage (GTDB taxonomy): Bacteria > Bacillota_I > Bacilli_A > Izemoplasmatales > Izemoplasmataceae > JAFGXW01. The sequence goes on from JAOZRX010000059.1 coordinate 3,505, forward strand.
CACAACACTTTTCTTAATCCAGTCTCCACCAATATATGATTTAAGATGTTTTTCATTTTTCGTCTTAGAAAGTGAATCTTGATAATTAAGATTATTTTTCATATTCGGTAAAATATAATCTTTTATGACTGAACTATAAAAATCATATGGATTTACAATAAGCTCGTTAGTTGGTGTTTTTACAAATTTAGTTTTATCATAATCAAAACAATTCCATAAGTCTGGAATTGTGTAATTAAAGATATTAGCACCTATATTTTTGTTTAAAGTATCCAGTAATTTCTCAAGCATTAGTTGCTCCATAATATCAACTTCTTTCAAATTATATTATATATATAAACTTCGAAGAAATCAACCCAAAACCTAAAACATGAAAACGCTACCGGTAGGAGGTAAAATGCTAGGAAATAATTTATATAAGTAGTATAATAATCGTGGTAGAGGTGATTTTATGAAAAAACCAGTAATATTAATAATAATGGATGGATACGGAATTAGTGATCAACTTGAAGGAAATGCAGTTAAACAAGCTGAAACTCCAAATCTTGAATTACTTAAGAAAGAATATCCTCATAATTATTTAATGGCTCACGGTTTAAATGTTGGACTTCCTGATGGACAAATGGGAAATAGTGAAGTAGGACATTTGAATTTAGGAGCAGGAAGAATTGTTTATCAATCATTAACAAGAATTAATAAAGCAATTAAAGATGGAAGTTTTAAAGAAAATGTTGCATATTTAAATGCGATTGATAATGTACTTAAGAATGATTCTAAGTTACATCTTTTTGGATTACTTAGTGATGGTGGAGTTCATTCACACATTAAACATATAAAAGCTTTAATTGATTTAGCAAAGGAAAAAGGTGTTAAAGAAACTTATTTTCATGCATTTTTAGATGGAAGAGATGTTCCACCTAAATCAGCAATTACTTATATTGAAGAACTAGAAAATCATATGGCAGTAAATAAATATGGTAAGATTGCAAGTGTTCATGGAAGATATTACGTAATGGACAGAGATAGAAATTGGGACCGTGTTCAACCTTCTTATGATATTATTTGCAATGCTAGTGGAAAACATGCTGAAAGTGCAACAAAGGGAGTATTGGCTTCTTATAAAGATGGAGTAGTAGATGAATTTGTTTACCCATTTAATGTTGTTAAAGAAGGAATTGTTACAAATAAAGATAGTGTTATATTTGCTAACTTTAGACCTGATAGAGCTATTGCAATTGGAACTGCAATGTCTAATCCTACAAAATCAGGATTAGATTATTCAAAAGGACCAACTGATATAACGTTTGTTTCAACAATGTTATATAGTGAATTAGTTAAAGGTGAAATAGCATTCAAACTTATTGAACTTAAAAATATGTTTGGAGACGTTGTTAGTGAAGCTGGACTTAATCAATTAAGAATAGCTGAAACACAAAAATATGCTCACGTTACGTTCTTCTTTGATGGAGGAATGGATAAAGAGATTAAAAATAGTGATCGTGCTTTAATTGATTCTCCAAAAGTAGCAACTTTTGATTTAAAACCTGAGATGAGTGCTTATTTAGTAACTGATAGAGTATTAGATGAAATAGAATCAAATAAACATGATGTTATAATTCTTAACTTTGCGAATTGTGATATGGTAGGTCATACTGGAAATGTTCCAGCGGCTATTAAAGCAGTTGAAGTAGTAGATGAATGTGTTGGAAAAGTAGTTGACGCTATTTTAGATAAAGATGGAGTAGCTATTATTACCGCAGATCATGGTAATGCTGAAAAGATGATTGATGAAAACGGTGAAGTATTCACCGCTCATACAATAAATAAAGTACCACTAATCATAACTAAAAAAGATATTAGAATTAGAGATGGTGGAGTTTTAGCTGATGTTGCACCTACTTTACTAGAATTTTTAGGTGTTCCTAAACCTGTTGAAATGACAGGAGTTAGTTTAGTTGTTAAAAAAGAGGTTTAATCCTCTTTTTTTATTTGCTGAAAGTGTTTTCAAAAAGAGAATATTGTTTGTATTATAAAGTGATTAGTTCTATAATAATTATGTATGATAATAATTATAATAAATATATAAAGGAGATGTTTTAATATGCCATACATTACTGATGTATACGCAAGAGAAGTATTAGATTCAAGAGGAAACCCTACTGTAGAAGTTGAAGTATATACTGATTCTGGATCATTTGGGAGAGCAATGGTACCAAGTGGTGCATCAACTGGTGAACATGAAGCTGTTGAATTAAGAGACGGAGTTAAATCTAGATATTTAGGTAAAGGTGTAGAAACTGCAGTTAATAATGTTAATGAATTAATCGCACCTGAAGTTTTAGGAATGGA
>JAOZRX010000029.1 GCA_029939945.1 Candidatus Izemoplasma sp.
ATTTGCTTTATCAATATATCTAACTCTTTTTTAAATCTACGTATTAAAATAATTAATATCAAAACAACTACTACTACATTTAAAACTAAAACAATAATGCTATCTCTTAGTATTCTTTCTCTAACATAAGTACTAAATATAAGTTCATATTGTGTTGCGAACACTATGTCGTCGTCAATAGATTCAAAAACGATAATATTTAGATCTTCATTTAAGAACGATACTTCCTGAACAGTTTCAAAAAGATATATCTCATTTTCTTCTTCTTTACCAATAATTGATTCAATAATAGTAACCATTTCATCATCAATTCTACGACCTAAAAGTAAAACACCAGATTTATTAGTCTTATCATCATTCGCAATTGGATATCCCGAAATAATAAATGCATCACCGTCATACCAAATAATTGAATTTGATATAAGATTATCATTAACCACTGTATTAAACACTTCAGTATCGGTGATAAAAGTACCATATATCCCAAAACTACTTACAAAAGAACTATCTTCATTTGACAAAAATACAATATCCACATTAAAATCACCAGTATAAATATACTCCGTAAGATTGTCTTTCACCCATTCAATATCTTCATTACCCACCGCTATGTTAGCTTGAGTCCAATATGAATGAGCCATATTTAATGTTCCTAAATTATAATATGAGTCTTCTATATATAACTCAAGTAATTCTTGTTTATTCTCTATTTCACTATTTTCAAATAATTTTATTCCTTGTAAGTTTATGTAATATATTCCTGCACTTAATAATATAGAAGAAAAAACCATTACAATAGTTATATAAATATATGTTCTTTTGAGCATATTTTCACCACTTTCAAAAAAAAGAGGACATATAATATTGTTTGTCCCCAATTAATAACATCTTAACATATGATAATATTTCAAACAAGATACTATATTAATATTGCTCAAATAATATTTATGTTTTCTTAAAAATAATGAAACAATAATAAGACACATTAGATTTAAATACTCTAATATGTCTTTTAATTTAATGAATCTACTCGTTACATTGCATTCTTTCTTTAACATATTTAATCCTTGTTACTAGCGGTGGATGACTATATTTCAACATTACAAATAATGGATGAGGGTTAAGATGTGCAAAGTTTTCCCTAGCTACTTTTTTAAATGCATTAATGTATTCTTCTCCAAATCCATTGTCTACGACATACATGTCTGCCTCTTTTTCGTGTTTCCTTGATATTATTGCTGATGTGAAAACCAATACTTTTCTTATTGGAGCTAACATTATGATAAATAGTATTAATCCAAATGCAATATTATTTGTTGATAAATTAAAAGCATTAACAAATACTGATGTATTTAATACAAGTGTAAACAATACTAAGTAAAATCCTGTTGTTATAATTTCCTTTATTAAATCTTTCATCATATGCTTATGAACGCTATGCCCTATTTCATGAGCAACAACTGCGACGATTTCGTCTGTCGTTAATTTATCAAATAAGGTATCAGCTAACATTACTTTCTTGTTTTTTCCAAATCCTGAGAAATAAGCATTTAACTTACTTGTTCTACTTGATACATTTATAGTAACAATACTAGTAAGTTCATATCCTACTTTAGATGATAGTACTGATAGTTTCTCTTTTAATTCGCCTTCTTCTAATGGTGTTTTTTTATAGAATAAAGGCATAAATAATATAACAAACAATATATTAAATAATACAATAATTACAATTGCAGAAATATATGCAATTACAAAGAAAGTACTAGTCGCATTTGTGAATAATACTGAAATCCCAAACAGTAAAGGAGCAGCAATTATACCTGTTATTACTAACTCGATTATTTGATCTTTGAAAAATAATTTCTTTGTTGATTTATTAAATCCGTATCTTTCTTCAATTGAGAAAGTATCATAGTATTCTGAAATTATTGATATAACTAAGAACACAACAGAATATAAAGCTAAGAAAATAACAACTTGTATATGAGAATTACTTGATAATTTAACTGATATTTCTTCAAGTAATTTAAATCCATTAAAAAGAATCATTAATAAATTTATGACAACAAAAATGAATTTTCTTAAGATAGTAACTCGATATTTTTCCAAACTATAATCCATCCAATTTTTGTAGTTTGATTCATCATAAACATCTTTAACAACAGGATCAATAGGCTGTTTTCGATGTTTGAAATTAATTAAAGATATTATTAAATCATATAGGAAAGATAGTACAACAATTACAAGGAGTAAAATAATAATATTATTCATCGGTATTACTTTCTTCTACTTTTTGTCTACCTGTTTCTAAATATACTGTAATTGCGGCTGCGACTAAAAATAGTACCCAACCAGGATTCCAAAGGTTATAAATAAATCCAATATATAAATATGCAAATATCGCAGATAACCATGAAAATGCAATAATACTTTTTTCGACAATAATTGTTGTTAATGCAAATCCAACAACAAATATGAGCCAACCTGGATGCCAAAGCTCAAATCCAAATCCTAATGCTAAATATCCAGTAATTATTAATAACCAAACACCAGCAATAAATTGATCTTTTCCAGCTGATAATGCTGCTGCAATTCCATAGATAAGTAATCCTACATCCCAGTAACCATATAGTGATCCACTTATTATATATATACAAACAGCTAGTAACCATATTACTCCAAATTTACCTTCAATAGCACCTAAAACCATTATACCTAGAAGAAAGATTAACCACCCAGGATTCCACATATTAAACACAAATCCTAAGATTAAATAAAGCACTAAAGAAACAAACATTGTTATCAATACTGCAAGGTAATTAATGCTATACTCACTCACTTTTTTTAAGTTAAAAGTACTTGTTAAATCCTCTTTTGTTCCAAGACCTTCAATAGCTTTTTTATAAGCATCAACTCTTTTATATCCCTCATCAACTAAATCATTTATTCTTTCTAAAAGATTTGAAATAACTTCTTCTTTTATATCAATCGTATAAGAATCTTTCTCATATGAATTAAAGATATTATCAACATAACTTCTTACTTTCTTTTCCATAATATACCTCCTCCTATAGTAACTTATCTAATATTTTCTTAGAGTAGTCCCAATCACTTCTTTTTTCATCATATAAATCTAACCCTACTTTTGTGATAGAGTAGTACTTTCTTCTTCCACCTCTAGTTTCATCACCCCAGTATGCTTCAACACACTGTTCAGATACTAATCTTCTCAATGAGGCATATAAAGTTACTTCTTTTAGTTCGTACTCTTTATTACTTCTTTTGTATATCTCTTTAACGAGTTCATATCCATACATATCTCTTTCTTGAAGTAATTTTAAAACCATTGTATCAGTATGTCCTCTTATTAAATCAGATGTTAATTTAGCCATATGAACACCTCCTAGTATCATTTAATCATGAACCACTATATTTGTCAAGGTATTATATCTGATATAGTACTTTTTCTATTCTGTTTTTCTCCTAATAGAATATATTCTATTAAAAAAAGGTTATTTTTTAATAACCTTTTTTAGTTAAATATGAAGAATATACTATATGATTGATACTATTAATATGACACTAAAACCAATTACAAATGAAAGTATCATATAATTCAAAGTTTTATAGTAACCTTTCGGGCTTATCTTATTCTCTTTGTCCAATTTTCTAATGGCTGGATATAGTCTCCAGTAAAATGACAAAATGGATATAATTAAAGCAACTACAGTAAATAATTGAGTATTGTAATTACCAAATATAACAACAACTATACCAATCATAATGAATATCAATTTAGCACCTGCGACCCAGTTTATTAAATATCCTATAAAATCATTAACTTTAATATTGTCTTTTAGTTCTAGATAGTCATTAAACACTCCTACACCATTACCCATTTTTGATTCAGGCATATAATAAAGCATCATAATATTTAGAAATTCAATGAAGACAAAAACACTAATTCCTATTTGTAATATATTCATATCAGTTTCTCCTTTTCAATTTTATTGTATTCTTTCAAAGTACAACCTGTTTTCAAATATAAAGAGATAGATTTATAAATCAACAAAGTATTTCTTTAACAACTCTCTCAAAATTTAAGTGTTTAATCTTTTCAATATCTTCATCACTATATCCGATTCTTTTAAGTTCAATGAAAATGTTCCCTACATCAGCAATAGTTAATAATCCTTTTACATGATTATCTTTAGGTATTTCACTCAAATAATAACAGAAATCAAATCCTAAACCAACATGATTAATCCCCATTATTTTTACAGCGTGATCAATATGTTTAACTAAATACTCTACATTTTGAAATTCAGTTTCTTTTGCTATAAAGTCACGAATACCACAAATACCAATTACTCCATTCCTTTTCTTAATAGATAATAATTGATCATCAGTATAGTTCCTAATATTATCACATAATGTTTTAGTATTCCCATGTGAAATAATCAAAGGCTTAGAAGTGTTATTTATCACATCATAGAATGATTTTTCATTTAGATGAGCTAAATCTATAATCATTCCTAACTCTTCCATTAGAGAAAGAATCTCAATACCTTTAGCTGTTAATCCTCTAGTGTTTAAATTAGATAGTCCGCTCGCATATTTGTTTTCTTCATTCCAAGTAAGAGAAGCATGTCTTACTCCGTTTTTATATAGTTCTCTCAACTGATTTACACCCTCAAGTTGAGCTATTCCTTCCATACCAATAATTACTCCTATTTTCCCTTCTTTTAAAGACTCAAGCATATCATTATAATTTAAACAAATTTTAAAAATGTCACTATTTTTCTTTAGTTCAATAAAACTATTTTCAAAAATATTTGAAAATAGATTATTATCATTAGTATTCGGATTAGTATAGTTCACAAAAATACTGTGTGTAACACCACCAGATTTATATAAATCTAAATGTCTTTTCTTAAATGAATTTTCGATATGTCTTTGTTGGTACATATCAGTAAGTATATCTCCATGCGCATCAAATATCATATATTTTCCTCCTATATCAAGCTTTTATAGCCCATCTCATTTTAGTAGAACGAGCTCTTCTATTTGTGCTGCATTCAAGAGCTGTAGGTCTAGTAATTTCTGTGGAAATTTCTTTATATATTCCTTCTTTAAAGAAACGTTTAAATGATTTTTTAACAAGCCTATCTTCTCCAGAATGAAAAGATAATATTGCTACACGTCCCCCAGGAGCAAGTACATCAGGTAGTTTTTCTAGAAAATCATATATAGAATCAAACTCTCTATTAACATCAATTCTTAAAGCTTGGAAGGATCTTTGACAAGATTTCTTTATTTCAGAATCTCTACTTTCCTTTGGAAGAAATTGTAATGCTTCTTCAATTATCTTTTGAAGTTTAGTTGTCGTGTCAATGTAAGTTCCTTTTTTAGTTTCATTAATTATTGCTTTAGATATTACCTCAGCATGAGGTTCATCAGCATTCTCAATTAACATACCTTCTAAAACAGATTGTGATAATCTTCTAAGTCTTGTTGCTGCTGATATCCCAACTTTAGGATTCATTCTTAAATCTAAAGGTCCTTTTGTTTTATAAGAAAATCCTCTTTCAGGATTATCTATTTGCATCGAAGATACTCCAAGATCAGCTAATACAAAATTTAATTGATTTGGTTCATCCATTACAATATCAATATCAGAAAAATTTAATTGGATAGTAGTTAATATTTTTTCATCATACCCTAGTTTTTCTAAACGCTCCTTTGTTTTTGGTAATTCCACAGGATCAATATCTAAAGCATATATATGTCCTTTAGAATCTAGTTGTTTAAGCATTTCTAAAGTATGCCCTCCATAACCAAGAGTTGCATCTAATCCTATCTGTCCAGGTTTAATCTGTAAGAAATCGATTATTTCCTTAACTAAAATTGGAATATGCATACCTGCAGGTGTACTACCTTTTTGAATAACTCTAGCTACAGTATCCGCGTATTTTTCTGGATTAAGTTCTTTATATTTATCTTTAAAGGATTTAGGATAATTACCCTTATATCTAACTCTTCTCTTATGTTTTTTCTCTTGTTCTTCCATTGTATTCTCCACCTTCTAAAACTAAATGATAATTTTTGCTTTCGCATAATCAATATCTTAATTATAACACAAATAACTAGAAAATATAGTTCATGAATAAACCAAAAATAAAAAGCCAAAAAGGCCTTTGTTATCATGTTTGTTTGGAATGGTTCATAGTTTATTAATCTACTGTTATTGTAATGGAACAAAAATCATTGGATCAAATTCATCAACTACTATATTCCCATCATCATAATAATATATTACATATAATTCCATATTAACTCCAACTAAATTAAATCCCCAAAACTCATTAAATCCAGAAGGCTGATTAAATCTTTGAATTTCATAAGATCCACTAGCATCTGATAGTGGTCCAGTTTGATAAATAGATTCCGTTGCATCTTTTAGGGCATACTCAATAACATAAGTATCATTATCTATATTTAACTGTATATAGTAAAACTCATATTCTGAGTCATGATTAGATAGTTCATAGGTTAAATAAGCATCATCTGTTAAATCCATAGTACTAGGTTCTGTGATAACATCAACTAGTTCATCAAATACATCATTATTATTTACTTGTAGTGCAACTACAGTTATTTCACAAGAATCATGTCCACTTCCATTTAAGGCATCTATATGCACAGTTGTAATCCCCGGAGAAATTCCAATAATTACGTATTTACGATCATATTCGATAATTTCTTCATCATCTACTCTCACAGAAACATGAGGATTACTATCTTTAAAATCTACATCTGTTGTGAAAATCATAACCATTTCGTCTCCTACCTTTAAAGTGCTTGTAGTAATTTTAACATATAGAGACTCTTAATGAAAATATAAGAAAACTGTTTTATTCTTGTATTATTCTTCTGTTTCAAACCTTCAACCCCCTTATTGACATTACTTAAATTCAATGCTAAAATGATAATGTGACAAGGTAGTCATATAGGAGGTGGATACTATTCCAAAAAAGACTTTCTTTAATTTAGATTCAGAGAAACAACAAAGAATAACTGATGCAGCTCTTAATGAATTTGCATTAAGAAGTTATGAGGAAGCTAATATTTCAAATATTATCAAAGATGCTAAAATCCCCAGAGGAAGCTTTTATCAATATTTCGAAAATAAGTTAGATTTATATAAATATGTTTTCGATTATATAAAAGAGAAGAAAATGAATTTTCTAGGTAATGATTTAAAGAACATAGATGATTTACCTTTCCTAGAAATTTTTAGATTACTTTATCACCAGGGAGTTAAATTCTCTTATACTTATCCACTATTCGTACAAATAGGTAAGCACATGTTCAACTTAAAAAAAGATATGTATGATGAATTAGTTGGAAATGGGCTTAAACTGGCAAAAGAATACTACGTTGGATATTTAGAAGCAGATAAGTTAAAAGGTAGGATTAGAGAAGATGTGGACTCAAGTATATTTGCTGATATAGTTATTGAATTAACAACAAATATCGCTTTAGAAGGTTTCTTAGAAAGTGATATTGATTTAGATAAGATGGTATCAAAAGCAGACAGTTTAATAAATATTTTCAAGAAAGGTATAGAAAAAGGTGACTTAAATGTTTAAGGTAGAAGATCTAAAGTATCGATATCCAAAAGGTGAACATGATGTAATTAATGGTATTAGTTTTGATATTAGTGAAGGTGAAATTTTTGGATTCTTAGGACCTAGTGGAGCTGGGAAAAGTACTACTCAAAAGATTCTAATTAAGATTTTAGGTGATTACCGTGGGACAATTAGTTATAGTGGTAAAGATATAACTGAATTTAAAGATGACTTTTATGAAGACATTGGAGTAAGCTTTGAAATGCCAATTCACTTCTCAAAAATGACAGCAATGGAAAATATAGATTTCTTCTTAAAACTATATAAAAATAATGCTGATGTTGAAGAACTGATGAAAAGAGTAGGACTTTGGGAAGATAGAGATATGATGGTTGGTGAATTTAGTAAAGGGATGAAAATTAGACTAAACATTGTAAGAGCAATGTTAAATAATCCTAAAATGTTATTTATGGATGAACCAACTAATGGATTAGATCCTATGAACGCAATGATTCTAAAAGACATGATTAGAGAATTTAGAGCAGATGGAGGAACTGTATTTATCACATCACATATCATGAGTGATATTGATCAGTTATGTGATAGAGTTGCATTTATAGTTGAAGGGAAAATCATTGAAATGGATTCTCCAAGAAACTTGAAAATTAAATACGGTAAACGTTCAATGACTCTTGAATATAAAGAAAACGATCATACAGAAATAGTAGAATTTCCGCTTGACGGAATAGGAAAAAATAAAGAATTTTTAAACCTTTTACAGACTAAAGAAGTAGAAACACTACATAGTGGAGAAACTACTCTAGAAGATATATTCATTCAAGTAACTGGAGTTAAACTAAAAAATGAAGAGTAGATTAGCAATTCTTGTAAAAGGTGAATTATCTAGATTAAATAAGTATAATGTATTTTCGATTAGTATTTTAGTAGCATTAATTTGGGGAATAATATTATTTTTCTTAAATGAAGATGCTTTAGGTTCAATATTACCATTTGTTTTAGTACTTGATGCAACAATGATGAGCGTTATGTATATTGGATCTGTTATGTATTTTGAGAAATCAGAATCAACAATCTCAACAATGCTGGTTACTCCAACAACAAACAAAGAATTAGTAATGTCTAAAGTAATTGCAAACACGATTCATAATGCTTTCTCTGCTTCATTAATTATAATAGTGTTCATTATTTTTAAAGATGTTGATGTGAAAATATTCCTTGTATTTTTAGGGATAATCTCAACAACAACTTTCTTTACAATCGCAGGTTTATGTTTATCATATTTCCAAAAAGATTTTACAGGAATGCTTGTGAACATAATGATTCTAATGTTTGGTTTTGGAATTCCAATGGCATTATATCAATTTGGAGTTTTAAAGGCCGACTTCTGGGAATATTTACTTCTAATAAACCCAATGCAAGCTGGAGCAGAAGTTATTACAGCTGCATTTGTAGGTTATGAGTTTACTTATAAATATTACTTTAGTTTAGCTTATATGATTATAGGTGCAGCAATATTTTATTATGGAGTTGCTATTCCTAAGTTTCAAAAATATGCCGTTAAACAAAGTGGGGTGTAATAAATGATTGGTACAGTAGTGAAAGCAGAATTAAGAAATGTATTTAGAGATAGATTATATATGTTCTTTGCTTTATATCCTGTTATTTTAGGAGTTGCTGGATATTACTTAGTTGATTACATTAATGACACATCTCCAGGTAGTCCATGGGCAAATATTCTAGCAATGTTTTTCATCATAATAACAGGATTTGTATTTGGTGCATTAACTGCATTTACATTACTTGATGATAAAGATGATAATGTGTTGATGAGTTTAAAAATAACTCCAATAAGTGTTAAGTACTATGTAATAGTTAAATTAGTAGTAAGTTTTATATTTGGATTCATTTCTACAATTGCTATTATTTACGCAACTGGATTCTTAGAAGGAACTAGCTTTGGAATAATTCTATTAATTTCTCTTATAGGAGCAATCCAAGCACCAGGAGTTGCACTAATTGTAAATAGTTTCGCAGATAACAAAGTCGAAGGTTTCGTTATCATGAAACTGTCAGGATTAATTCTTATCTTACCAGTAATTGCATTCTTTGTAACTGGTTGGGTTCAAAACCTACTAGGTATCGCACCAGGTTACTGGGCTGCTAGAATGATTGAGCTTGAACTAGTTCCATCTGAAGAAGGTAGTGCATTACTTACATTCGTTGGTGGAGTAGCATATAACTTAGTTTTCTTATGGCTCTTAATGAAATTTTATGTTAAAAGAAGCAACATTTAGTTAGTGAATAATATTTAAAAAATAAATAAAAATAGGAGGATATTATGCAAGTTTTAGGTACAGTTTTAGTCATTATAGGTATTATTTATGTTTATATGATTGTTATGAGACCACCTTTTCTAATGAATAACTTCAAAGTTAAAATTATGGTTAAAAAGATGGGAGTAAAGGGATTCTGGATTTTCTTCATTGTTTGGACTATACTCGTTTTAGGTGGAGGAATATTAATACTAGTATAATAATATCTTATATTCTCAACTAAAAAAGCATCCTCTTTTAGGGATGCTTTTTTGATTCAAATTATTAATTGATACAAAAAAAACTAGAATCAAATTTGATTCTAGTCTTTTGTGCTAGCATTTGTGAGTAATTTAGCATATTCCATTTGATCAAGATATTTAATCTCATCATTCAAACGTCCTGTCTTGATGAAACCCCAGATTGCATAACCCCAGCATAACATTAATACTGGCATTACTATTGCCATAATAATTCCAGCATTATCATTTGCAACTTCTAAAGTTCTCAATAGAATGAGCGATGTAGCAAAAATTGTGGATCCTGTTGCGCCAACAATAATTCCCAAAGATTTGTTTTTGGCGTTTTTCTTTAACATCTGTAATATAAGATGGTCCACCTAATTTACTATGAACACCTAAAATCAACACATCTAAAGAAACATGAAATATCTTTTCCAAAGCCACTACATTAAATACATCAGGTAATGTATCTCCTGTTTCCCATTTGCTGATAGTTTGTCGATTTACATTTAGTACTGTAGCTAATTCCTCTAGTGACATATTTCGTTTTTTTCGGTATGAACTAATTCGTGCTCCTACTTTATGAATCATAAATAGCATCTACTACTTATATTCTAGGATAATTATATATATTCTACTACCAAGTTCTGTTGACATTTCTGTTAATTTGATATGGCATTTTGTACACTATTCTAATGTTTTCTATTAATTATTGGTTCATGTTCAATAACAAGGATAGAAATGTCATCCATAATATCATTACCGGTTGCTATTATATAATGGAATTGTGAATTTATTAAGAATTGATGAAATTATATAGTTGAGAAATCTTTATTTAGCAAAAAAATACACGAAATTGCTAATAGCTTTCTTCTACAAATAAAACTATTACAGTGTTATCAAAACCAACAACAAGAACTACTTCGATAACCATCCCGTCAAATTCAATAAATAGGTCATCATTATCTAGTGAATCAACAACTAAGATTGAATCACTTTCAGGATCTATTAAATACGTTATTCCTGTTAGTTCATCATAATCAACTAGCGCAGTCACAGCCACAACAGATCCATTTGAATGCAAGTCATCATATACTGATTGGATTGTACTGTAAATCGTGAATGGATGATATGCGCGAGTTGTAGACATAAATTGAATATAATCTGCATAGAATATAGAACTTACCCAACTCCCTTGAATATGAACGTAATCTCCAAGTGCAGGTGTATAATTCTCAATTTGATTTATTACATACATATACTCTTCTGAATAAACATCGTATATATAATATCCATCATTTCCAACTGCATATATAAATCCATAAGTAGACAAAATATCTGTATCTGTTAATTCCAATACCTCTCCAAGATTTCTTCTTATTAAGAATGTTGTGGTAATAGATGTGGAAATTGTTGTATCTCCTCTAGTTGCTCCAAAATCAACGTTTATTTCAGTTGGATCAGATGGAAAAGAATAGAAAACACCTTGAGTGTTTAAATACTCTGGATGTGATGAAACAAAATTAGAAAATATAGTTCCATTTGGCCCCATTGTGTAAAGACTATATATAGATGTTACGTATGGTGAATACCTACTATTAAACCATTCAATATCCTCATTAATAGCTTCTAAATTGTCCATTTCTTCTACAAGGATAATTTCATCTGCTGAAACTGTAATAGTAACAGTATTATATAAATCAGAAAAATAATAATCAGTGAAAGATATTCTATATCCAATGTAAACTACATTAATCGTTATAATCTCTCCAAAAAAAGCACTCAAATCATGTTTTGTTATTAGATTATCTTGAAGAAAAAGTGGTACCTCAAAATCACCATCTTTAATTATGAATCCATTTTCTCTCATTTGCAATTTCCCTGTAATTGTATATTGCATACCAATTTGTGTAGAATCACCAAATGAAAATTGGGAAATTTCCTCGATTGTTGCAGGTAAAAGATCGATAGGATTAGTTAATCCTGTCTCTAAGGTTTCAATTATTCTACTTTGGCCCAATTCAATTGTATAATGAAAGGAAGTTAGGGATCCTTCAACCTTTATCTTATCACCAATTGAAACTGTAATTTCTTCATATCTATTTACAAAAATATTACGAACACCATCAGTTACAAAATAACCATATTCCATAACTAACGAAACGATTCCGGTTAATTGAACAATATGTCCTGGGACATATTCTTCTTCCATTTGGGCAATGTCTGTATAATGAATCAACTCATATGGTAAAAATCTTTTGGCATATAGTGTTATATCTTCTGAAGGCATATTTAAATCTGTATACTTTAATGTATATTCTGCATCTAAATACCATCCATCAATTTCAGTTCCATATGAAGACGGCCAGTAAAATGTAATTAAATCATTAAATCTATGTGTTGTTTCTACATCAACCCCACCATCAATAACCCATGTTATTGTATATGAGTTCCAATCGTGTTTAGCGTATAAATCTGTGTTTGGATTAAATTCATCTGAGATAATTGGGTACTCTGATATAGACTGAGTAAAATCTTTATCTCTATACCACCCAACAAAAGTATACCCTTCTCTTTCAGGTATAGGGTGTTCTAGAGAATCGTCTTCAGGATTATACTTTACCCGATCATATTCTTCTGTCCTAAATGGTGTAATATGTGAATAATAGGTAATGAAATACTCTACAGGTTCTATAAACAAATAAAGAGTAATATCTCCTATTACAGGCTTATTAAAGTTAAAAGGCGTTTCATATGTTTCATCCATATACCATACATAATCATACTCAGTTGGGTAATCTTGGATAACTAACTTTGTATTGTGACTTATAGTTGTTTCAGCAACTATTGGATATCCATCTGGAGTCATAAAAGTGACATTATATTTAATAGGACCAACAACTCCATACAAATGTATTTCTAGTGATTCATCAGTGATGAAAGATAGATCGTTTACTAAATTCGTAAGATCAACATCTGAAAACCATCCTGAAAAACTAGAACCCTCTAGTTCTATTATTTCTAACTCATATTGTTCTATATCCACATCTGTATCAATCAAATAAATGTCGTCAATTTGATCATTACCTTCTATATGATATGTTACAGTGTATGATTTATTAACCTCAATCAAAACACATTCATCTTCTACTACATGATATAGTTCATCCTCACAAAGAATCTCTTTATCACAGCTTGTTAGTAAAATACTTAATCCAATTAATCCAAATACATGTATGATATTCCTCATCTGTTTATCCCTTCTAAAATCAATTTTAGTCTATTTAATTATAACAGATTTGCATTAATTAATAACAATAACTTATTCAAATGCATATAAAAAATCAAATAGTAAGCCAAAAAGGCTTTATTAAAATCTATATATAACATGTTAGAACTATTTAGAATGCTACTGTTATCACATAATTGGTTATAACTTATTATTAAATGAACATGATATTTACACATTTAATAATTTTTTGTTGATAATTGCTAAAAAAGAATTAACTGCTAACTGTTTACCAACATTTATTAAGTTATAATTTGTTTTATATTTATTAATTTTATGTGTATAATAAAGTAAAGATACACCACGATATTGCTTTCATTGTTTTATGGATATCAATTGAGGAGTATGTCATGTCAAAATCTCGTAGAAAGAAAAACGAAGAATCAAAAAGACGTTTTGAAGCAATCAAAGATTTAATGTCTACTTTTGCTATGTCTACTATTGTTGTAGTAGCTGCTGTAATTTTGATTCCAGCATCTCCAAAAGCTGAAGTCATTAAAACCGTTGCTTTAAGCGAAGAAATTGTCTACCAAGTAAATGTTACTGATCAGGATAATGCTTTAGATTTATCTACACTTTTTGTTGTGCTTGAAAATCAATTAGAATATTATGAACAATCTATTAGCGTGGGTGAAAACTCAGGCTATTTTGATAATTTAGAAAACGATACTGAGTATCGTTTAAGTGTTTATGGTAATAAGGGTTTTGGACAAGAACGACTGGATACTTTACTGATTACAACTATTGAGAAAATTGGTGGTACAATTTTTTCTGTGACACCAGATACTACTGATCATTCAGCAAATTATTATGTTGATGTGTCCATTTATGATCCTGACTCAAAATATGATTCCATTAATCTCTATTATGGTTTTAGTTGGGAACATGATGTTGAATTCCAGTATTTATCAATTCCTGTTACTTCATCACAAATGAGTATTGAGTTGTTAAACATTTATACATCAGAAGCCTTCCATATATATCTCGAAGGTACAACATCAGAAGGTACTGAATTACTTGATGAGATATGGGTGACACCACCATTTGAACTGTATGCATCACTTTACATGAATTATAAAAATAGTGAAGCGATTAGTTTCTTCGTATATAGTGATATGGAAGTAAGTAATATTAGTTACGAAATGAATATTTATAAGAACGAATCACTTATAAGAACAGATCAAATAATTTTAAAACAAAACGAATTTGAAGGTAGTGAATTTATAATTGATGAATTATCACCAAATACAACATATGTATTTGAGTGTATTGCAACCTACACAAATCCACAAACATTAAGGCAGGAACAAAAGACTATTTATCAAGAAGAAATAACCACACTTGATGCTTATTCATACAGTTATACTATGGAGACATTTAATGATTATTTAGAAGTAACAATCATCTTAAATGATCCTAATAATAACTTTGAAATTGCATATTTTGAATCTTATGATACAAGTGGTGATCAAAATATGTATATAACTGGTGAAACTTATATGTTTAATGATAATGGTGAAAATAAATCTGTCACTTTCACCATATTCTTACCAACAACTTCTGCATATGAAATCACAATAGGTATGAGAAATCAATTTGATCATTTAGTAAAACAAATTATAGATGTTATTATTTTCGAATAAGGAGGAAAAATAATGGAAGAAAAAAAGAGTAGATTAGATTTACACAAATGGATTGTTTTAGGTATTATTATTGTATTTATTTTAGTTGGTAGTCTTGCTGGAGTTTTATTTCCAGGTACTGCTTTTGCAAGTGTTATTGATAGTTCAATCGGTAAATTCTTTGATATTGTTAGTCTAATTGAAAATAATTATATTAATATTTTAGAGAGTATGGCAATCATCTTATTTGTTGGTATCTTATTTTATGTTATCTCTGTCGTTATTAAATTATTTACAAGAAAAAATAGTAGAAGTACAACTATCGGTATTCTTATTACATCAATTGCTAAATTTGCTTGTATGATTGTTGCATTAATTCTAATACTATCTGCATGGAATGTTCCTACACCTACATTATTAGCTGGAGCTGGGATTGTTGGTTTAGCTGTATCATTTGGTGCTCAAGGGTTATTAGAAGATGTTTTTGCTGGATTATCTATTATCTTTGAAAAACAATTTGTTGTAGGTAATTTCGTTGAGGTTTCAGGCTTTAGAGGTGAAGTCATAGAGATAGGTCCTAGAAATACACGTGTAAAAAATATTTTTGGTAATATTTTAATTATTGCAAATTCTGATATCCGTGAAATCATCAATTTATCTGAAGACTTATCTTCTGCGATATCTGAAATCTCTATTGAATATAGCGCTGATATCGATAAGGTCGAAGAAATCATTAAAAGTAGTTTACCTCAAATTAAAGAAAAAATCCCTGAAATTATTAAGGGCCCTAGATACGATGGTGTTGAACAACTTGGAGATTCTGCTGTAGTTGTAAGAGTTGTTGCTCATTGTGAGGAAAAGGATCGTATTAATGTGAGAAGAGTTTTAAATAAAGAATTAAAGAGAGTTTTAGATGAGAATGGTATTAATATCCCATTCCCTCAACTTGTAATTCATCAAGCTATTCAAAATAAAGAATAACTAAAAAGTCACCCGTAAAAAGGGTGACTTTACTATAATCTATGTATGATAATTTCATTTATTACTGTCTAGAACCAATTTAGATTTATTTATTTTTCGTCCTATTTACTAACAAAATAAGTCCAACTAGAATAATGAAGTAAACCACAGAAATAATATAAATAAGAATTATATACAAATTATTTCCGGTAGTTAATGCAAGTACTGGAAACGCTAATAATGCAAAGAACGGTAAAATTAAAGGGAATACTGCACCAGTACCACCTATAATTTCTTTTGATACAGGTGTTTTATAGTCATGATCAATTCCTTTAAGTAGTGCTAGTCCTGTAGACAATGTTCCTGTCAGTGTTCCAAACAAAACTAAAAAGAAATGATGCTCATATTCGTCATTATGAATAATTTTGCTTATCCATTTCAAGAATAAATATGTTGCAATTGTTCCAAAGAAAGCTAAAACTAATACTAAAATATAATATTCTTTTACTGCAACATTAGTAATTGTTAAAACAGATGCTACAATCATAAAATTAAATGCTACACCACTAATATTCGATAAAACATAATTATCTAATAATAAGTAAGTTTTCTTACCTTTTTTCTCAAGTGCACTAAGTATCTTTTTAAAAATCAAAGCATACAATACACCTATCAAGAAATTGAATCCATGGAATACTCCACTAAATACTGCTCCTATTTCACCAAAATTTGGCAAGATATAGTTCTCAAGTGCAATCAAAGTTAAATAGACAAATATATAGATAATGAAAATTATAACAATATGTGCAGTTAAAGAATCAAATACTCCTATTTCTTTAAATGTTTTAGCTTCATGAATCATTTCGTTATGTTCGATATTCTTGTTCTTGTCACCAATATTAATTTTATACTTTTTAACTAAGTAATTTAAAATAATTACACCAATTATACCCCCTACTAAATATCCAACAGAAGCTATTGTTGCTCCTAGTGCTCCCCCTTCGATAAGATTAGCTGCACCAATTGCGTAATTATTTCCTTGTCCTGTTGCTAACCCATGACCTTGTCCAAATCCCAGTGCAAGCAACATTCCTGATCCTATAAAAATCTCCTTAAAAAATACAATTACTACTGTAATACCTATCACTGATTGTATTAAGTAAGTAGCCATTATAGTCATACCAGTAGACCAAAATCTACTTTGCTTTATCTTTTGATTCTTTTTCAAAGTCATCGCAATAAAACCAATTGCTAAAGCATGATAAACAGAATCAAATATTATATCTAGTCTTTTTGTTTTATCACTCTCAACTAAAACTATTTGGTCCCCCTCTTCATACTCTGTTTCACTTAAATTAATTCCCATTTTTAATACTTCTTCAAATGGAACAAAAAGCACACTATCAGTTTCATTATCATCTATATCATTAAGTTCACCTTCGTAAACTTCATAGACTGGTTGAGATAAATCAACAACTCCTAAAAATCCATCACTAAGTAATAAACCAATAAACCCAGCTATTAGTGCAGTTGGGATTATTATTTTTTTTATAAATGGAACCTTTTCTTTAATAATCTTTGCTAAGAATAATAATATTCCAAGGTAAAGATAAAACGTGATAAAATCCCAATTCTTAATTAAATCAAACATTTTGACCTCCTAACCTTGTTCATTATTAAGTATAATTCTGTTTACAAATTTTATTATTCATCAAACAATTAAACTCTACAAAATAATTTCAGCAAAGTGCTTTTCAAAGACTTTCACTAATTCTGGATCAAATTGAGTTCCAGCACTATTAATAATTTCTTGTAATGCTTCTTCTTTTGAAATTATTTCACGGTAAGTTCTTATACTTGTCATTGCATCAAAGGCATCAGCTATTGCAATAATTCTAGATTTTAGTGGAATCTTCTCTTTCTTAATACCTCTTGGATATCCTTTACCATCCCATCTTTCATGATGATTTAGTACAATATCAGAAATTGCTCTCATTTCATGAGTTGAATTTAATATTCTAAATCCAATCTCAGAATGATTTTTCATAGTAGAATACTCTTGTTCAGTTAACTTCCCATCTTTATTAATAATTGATAGAGGTATAATTATCTTACCAATATCATGAAGTAATCCAGCAGTTTTTACTTCGGCAATATCTTGCCTGCTCATATCATTTGCTTTTGCGATTCTTTCACTTAAAAGTGATACACTTCTAGAATGTACTTCTGAATTTTTATCCTTTTCATAAAGTGTACTTAAAATCGTCTCAATTGCTCCACTTCTCATTGATGGTATCTCAAGAAGTTTTTCTCTATACATCAAATCTTCTGCTGTTCTATAAACTTCTTGTATATTTTCATTATTGATTGTCTTAGTTTTATATCCAAAAGATATCGATAATTGTATTGATTCAATATTAACTAATTTACTTTTTTTATGTATTTTATTTATTATCTTCTCTGCTTCTTTTCCACTAGTTTTCGGCATAACAATAACAAATTCATCTCCACCAATTCTAGCTACTAGATTATCTTTATTACAAGTTTCAGAGATAATTTTTGCTGCTTCAATCAATAATTCATCTCCAGAATCATGTCCAAAAGCATCGTTTATCAGTTTTAGTCCATTTATATCAGCCATAGCTATTGTTATCGGAAGATTTTCTTTGATATCAAGCAATTTTAGATTATCCTCGTAGTATCTTCGATTGTATAATCCTGTTAAAAAATCATTATTTGCTTGATAAGCCAGTTCTATTTCTTGTAACTTTAAATTAGTTACATCGAAAAAACTAATGATTACTTCTTTCAAAGTATCATTATCATCTATAACTGGAGTTCCACTAACAGACAACCAAATAAGATCATCCATTTTTGGCATGAGTACTCCTATAATCTTGTTTCTTAGCTGCTTTCTTGAAGAAATTACCAAATTAATAGGATACTCTTCTAATGGTAGAGGTTTCCCATTCACCCTAAAATACTTCCAAAAATGATCAACTGCTTTTCTTCCTTTAAGTGCTTTGTCTGAAAGCCCTAATAATTTTTTTGCTTTCTCGTTTATCATTGTGATTGAAGTATCTGGATTACGAACAATTATACCTGCTTCAATAGTATCTACTAACTCACGATACCTCTTTTCGCTAACTTGTAGTCTAGCTTCTGATTTTTCTAATTTATCCTTTGATATCAATGTAACACTTAAATTATCTATCATACTATCAAATGACTGTTTAAGATTCTCAATTTCATATCCTGAAATATCTATGTCTTTCTTAACAAGATTTCCTTGTCCCACTTCCAATATATAATTATTTAGTTTCACAAAAGGCTTACTTAATACTTGCCCTATTATCAAAGAGGTAATACCAACTAAAAATAATAACCCTACACTTACACTTCCTAAATAAATATATTCCATTCTTAAATCACTTAAAGCAATATTTTTTTCTATTATATATACAACACTCCAGCCTTCTCCTAAATTCCCACTAGAGTGATCAACTGATTCATAACTACCACCAAATTCTAATTCATCTGATTCAAACGTTAAATTTATTGGTGCAATAGCAACAAACTTATTTACACCTTCAAGATTCAATTCTTTGCTTAGAATATCTCTTTGTTCTAAATACGTTAAAAGACCTTCTGATATACTTTCCGAAAGAGGTTCAATATTATTCCCATCTACTATTAATCCTAATGTTCTAACAACAAAGTATTCTCCTTCTAGATTTAAATTGTGAAATTGTGAAACCGAATTTTCAAAAATATATGCAATATTATAATTACTTTTTAATATACCTATTAGATTATCTTCATTATCATAAATAGGAACAACGATACCTAAAACATAGCCATCAACGCTATCATCATATCCCCTATCATCTAAATAAACAGTACCTTCACCATCATCAAATGCTCCTTGCCACCAATATTTTTCACAATGAGCTAATGTTGTAAGTTTTCCAGTAGTTGAAATCATTACACCATATTCATTAGTTAAAAAGATTTCTCCATAAAGATCTGGAAATTCTTCTTGCTGAGATACTAAAAAAGATGCCACATCATTCTCCATTCTAGTTTTAATGAAAGGATCATTTATGTCACCTGTATTCATCCAAGTAGTATTCAAATCTTCAATAGCTGCATCTCTTTCAGATACAGTAAAAGAAGCAAATTCATTATTGCTTAAAGTTAATGATTCTTTAATTACATTAGTACTAGCTAATGTAGTGGTTAATCTGACTAGTTCAAGTAAATCTTTTTCAAT
>JAOZRX010000099.1 GCA_029939945.1 Candidatus Izemoplasma sp.
TGAAATATGGCAAGTTGTTGAATCAGGTGCTACTAGATAAAGGCCTAGCAGCGCGGGCATAACCGTCATGCTGGGCATAATACCCATTTTTAGTTGCTATTTTAATCGGTTTTTATAGTAACAAAACCAAATTAAGAACGAAATTTTATGCTTTCTAGATAGGCCCCGATGCGAACGATACTGATGTTTAACTTGTGAAAATAAGCCTTCTAAAATGTTTGTTGTTGATGCAATATTTTGATCTTTTATAAAATGGAACATATCATCAAAAGCGTTATTTATTAAGGATCTTGTGCGTTTTAAATCTTTAAAAGCAACTGCTGATGAATCTAGTGTCTTAATAAACTTGGAATACTTTTTGTTCCAAGCAGAATAATCATTAATAAATTGGTTTTTATCGGCATCTGTTTTAATCCAAGTTATTTTGCCAGCTAAAAGCCTCAGGTCTTTACCAGCTTGCGTTTTTGGATAAGATCTGATCCACATGAGTGCCTGATTCATAATGTGGAATAAACATCTTTGAATGATAATGTCAGGCCAAACAGTTTTAATAGCATCGATAACTTTCAGATGTCCGTCGACTGTAATAGCTATTGGATTGAGGCCTTTGTTTTTTAAATCTAGCAAAACAGGATAAACCGAGTGGAAACTTTCACGTTCAATATATTCGCTAGAAATGATTACTTTATTTTGATAATCAAAAACAATAGCTAGACATCCATCTTTATGAAAATATGTGCCATCAAAAACTAAATATTTGGCACTGTTTAAAAAATTATTTGAAAGAGCAGTAGGTTGATTGTTCAACCAATAATTTTTAATTCTTTGTAACTTGTTTTTGCTGTGCCCTGATATCTTTATTAACTGTCTGATACAATAACCTTCGGTTATCCATAGCTTGAACCAAGTTTGTTCGTTCGCTATTTTTATATCAGTACGCTTACGTACATATGTTTTTTTACAGGTTAAACATTGAAACTTTTGTTTACCTGATGCATTTTTACCATAAAGTTTTACATTCTTTGATAAGCAAGATGGACAGTGTTTTTTTTAACATTAATGAACCCTTTTGTTAATTAACCTATTTTTTAATCCTATCTTGTTTATTTTAAATCAGTTAGCTACAAGTGTAGCAACTATTTTTGGGTATTATGCCCATCCTGAGCGAAGCGAAGGATCTAAATGAGATTCTTCTCCGCCAAGAAACATGGCGGATCAGAATGACGGAAAAATAATTAAGGAGTAATGAAATGGCAAAAGCATTTATAAATAATATTGAAGTTGAATTTGAGCTTGGAAAGACAATACTTGAGGTCGCCAAACAAATTCAAATTAAAATTCCAACACTTTGTAAGCATGAGGACCTTTGTGCGTCTGGTGCCTGCGGTATTTGTGTTGTTAAAATTGAAGGTTCTAACAAAATGTTAAGGGCTTGTTGTTCAGCAATGGACGACGGAATGAGGATCAATACTCATGATCCGGAACTTGTTGAAATAAGAAGAACGGTTATAGAGTTGATATTATCAAACCATCCTAATGATTGTCTGACATGTGGACGTAATAATGATTGTGAACTTCAGACGATCGTAGCTGATTTTGGTATT